>NZ_JBLTJC010000122.1:0-27963 GCF_048158785.1 Streptomyces colwelliae
TCGACGTCTCACTCGACGACCAGGGGCGCGTCCGCAAGGTCCGCCAGCGGTTCAGCTTCGTCAACGGGCAGCGCCGCAGCACCGTGGCGGTCGCCTCGACGACGTTGCTGTACGACTTCGGGGCCCCGCGGGCGTCCCGGTGCGGATCGCCGGCCTCTTCGGCGGCGGTCTGCACAGCGGTGCGCCCGGCGGCTGGACCGTGGACGTCGTCAGCCCCGAGTGGCCGCACGAGCGGGTCGTCCTCTCGACGGGCCACGGGATCCACAGGGGACAGGCCGGAGAGACCTGGTGGCATGTCTTCGACGCCCACTACTCGGAGCTGCGTGCCGCCGGCTTCTCGCCCTCCGGGCAGACCCTCGCCGTCGCCACGAGCAGCGACCTCAGCCTGTGGACCCGCCGCGCCCCGCGCTGACGTACGGCCGCCTCCCCGGCTCGGCGTCGCGGCCGTTCACCCAGAAGAACAGGACCACCGAGGACACCGCGGCGACCGCGCACCACGTCGAGACGAACTCCAGCTCCCACAGCGTCCAGCAGACCAGCGCGCCGGCCGTGACCAGAACCCCCATCACCACCAGCCCGCGCTCACCGGACAGCAGCAGCGAGCCGATCGTCGCCACCAGGTAGCCCGCGATGACCAGTTGGGCGTAGGGAAGGTCGACGACGTAGCCGAGGGTGTGGCCGCGGATCTCGGCCGTCACGGGGCGTGCGGCGAGGGCGTGGGCGAGGGCCGCCGCGGTCGCCGCGCCGACCGCGACCAGCACGCCGATCCGGGCCCGTGCCCGCCGTGGCGCGGCACACCACACGCCCACCGGGACCCACACCGCCAGCAGGGGCATGGCGATGACGGCCCAGACGAGGGTGGCGGGCCCGCTGCCCCCGTCGGCGGCCCACACCGCCGACTCCACGATCTGATGGGCGCCGAGCAGCAACGGCAGTGCCGCCATCGGCAGATCGGTCCGCCGGCGCGCCCGGACCACACAGGCCACTCCTACGGCGGCGACCGCCGCGCCCGCCACGAGGTCGGCCTTCGCACTCCAGCACATGGCACCTCCACGGGATCCGTCCGCGTCCACCTCGGTCACCGGCCACGCTACGTCTCCGCCCCGCCGCGTCCGGGGTGACACGACGGCCGCGACGTGCCGTCATGACATACCCGGGAGCCCGACTCCGACGCCCGGCCCGGACAACACACCGCGCTCCGGGCCCAGTTGGCGGCCGTGCCACGAAACCACCCCCGGCCTGCGCGGGAACGTCCCCCCATGATTGGCTGACCCCGCCCACCGCACACCGTGCGCACGCACAGGAGGACATCGCAGCCATGAGCAACGCCTACACGTTCGAGTACAAGGTCGTCAGCTTCCGGGAGTCGTTGATCGGCGACGCCCTGGACGGCGACAAGCTGGAGAAGGTCCTCAACAAGCACGCCGAGGACGGCTGGGGCCTGAAGGCCATCACCGCCGCCGACGTCAAGGGCCGCATAGGCCCCGGCGCCGTCGAGGGCCTGCTCCTCACCTTCGAGCGGCCTCGCGCGTAACGACCGATGCCGTACGCGGGACGGGGGCCGGGATTCGTCAGCGCCGAGGAGTCGGAGTCGGCGTACCGGGGCCCGGGATCTCCCCCGACCCGCGCGGGATCAGTTCGGTCGGCATGACCACCCTGCGGGGTGGTGACGTGTCCCCGTGGATGCGGGCGAACAGCAGATGCGCGGCGCTCGTCGCGAGGGCGACCGGGTCCTGCGCGATGACCGTGACCGGCGGCGTCAACTGCGCGGCCAGCGCGAAGTCGTCGAAGGCGATGAACGCGACGGTGGCGGGCAGCACGGCCCGCACGCCGAACGCGAGGACTTCGTTGCCCGCGAGTACGGCCGTGGGCGGCTCCGGTGCGGAGAGGATCGCGGTGACGGCCCGGGCGGCGTCCGCGCCGGACCTCAACCCGTGCCGCACGAGCGCCGGATCGGCGTCGATGCCCGCCGCGTCCAGGGCCGCCAGATAGCCGCGGTGGCGTTCGCCGAAGGTCCAGATCTCCGGCTTGTCGCCGAGGTAGCAGATGCGGCGGTGGCCGTGCGCGATCAGATGCCGTACGGCCTGCCGTACCGCGCCGAAGTTGTCCACCACCACGGTGTCCACGTCCAGTCCGGACGCCGCCCGGTCCACGCACACGATCTTCGTGCCCCGCGCCTGCGCCGAGCGCAGGAAACGGTGGTCGCCCGCGACCGGGGTGAGGATCAGGCCGTCGACTCGGCGCGCGGTGAAGGCCGCGACGACCTCGCGTTCGCGGTGCGGGTCGGCTCGGCTGGAACCGATCAGGACCATGTTGCCGCGCCGGTGCGCGATGTCCTCGGTGGCCGAGGCGACGGCGGCCATGAAGGGGTCGGCAACGTTGTCCACCATGAGTCCGATGGTCTGGCTCAAGCGGTCCGTACGGCGCAACTGCCGTGCCACGTCGTCGCGTTGATACCCCAGCTTGCGGACGGCGGCCTCCACCCGGGCGGCGGTGAGCGGTGCCACGCCCGCCTCGCCGTTGACCACCCGGGACACCGTCATCACGCTCACGCCCGCTTCCGCGGCTACGTCTTTCATCCTGGGACGACTGGCCACGCCGCGTCCTCCAGAGATCATCCAGCGCGACCGGACTGACGGGCGATGACGGCCGCCCGATTCCCCGTTCGTTCACGACCCTTGACGCCCACCCACGGGCCTCCCAGAATCGACGAACTGTTAACGATACCAACCAGAAGGCACAGCATGGCCTCTGCAAGGGAACCCCTTCTCGCGGCACACGGCGTGGTCAAGCGTTTCGGCCACGTCCAGGCGCTCTCGGGCGCCGACTTCACGGCACACGCCGGCGAGGTCGTTGCCCTGATCGGCGACAACGGCGCCGGCAAGTCGACGTTGGTGAACGTACTTTCCGGCGTGCTCGCCCCGGACGAGGGCGAGGTGCGCCTGGACGGGGTGCCGGTCCGGTTCACCGGACCGATGGACGCGCAACGGCACGGAGTCGAGACCGTCTACCAGGATCTCTCCCTGGCGCCCGATCTTGACGCGGCGTCAAATCTCTATCTCGGCAGGGAACTTGTGCGCGGAGGCCTGCTCGGCCGCCTGGGCGTGCTCGACCGGCCCACCATGCGCCGGGAGGCGATCGCGGCGTTCGGTGAACTGGGCGTGGAACTGAAAGATGTGACGGCTCCTGTGACAACGTTGTCAGGAGGCCAGCGGCAGTCCGTGGCCGTGGCGCGCGCGGTCGCCTTCGCCAACAAGGTCATCTTCATGGACGAGCCGACCGCGGCCCTGGGCGTCGTCCAGCGCGCCCGGGTCCTGGAGACCGTCCGCAGGGTCGCCGACCGGGGCATCTGCGTCGTCCTCATCAGCCACAACATGCCTGAGGTGCTGTCGGTCGCCGACCGGGTCGAAGTACTGCGGCTGGGGCGCCGGGTCGCCTCGTTCACCGCGGCCGACGCCACGATCGAGAAACTCGTCGGCGCCATGACCGGATCGCTGGACGAGCCCACACACGAGAACCACGGCGCGGTCGGCGCGACGGAAGCGGAGGACGGGCGATGAGCGCCAACAGCCAGGACATCAAGCCGGCCGCCCCGGCACAGGATCCGCCGCCGGGGGACGGCGGACGCCTCGCGATACCCCCGTGGCTCCGACGGGCCGCCGGCATCAGCGAGTTGTGGACGTTCGTGATCCTCGTCGCGCTGGTCGCGTTCTTCACCATCGCGGCGCCGGGCAAGTTCTTCACCACGTACGACATCACGCAGATCGCGGTGAACGCGTCCATCTATCTGGTGCTCGGCGTCGGCATGACGTTCGTGATCATCACCGCGGGCATCGACCTGTCGATCGGCTCGGTGCTGGTGCTGGCGGCGGTGTCCGCCGGTGAGTACAACGTCCACCACGGCGGCCCCACCGCCGGTTGGTTCACGGTCGCCGTCTGCGTCGTCATCGCCCTTGCCGTGGGCACGGGTTGGGGCGCGTTGCAGGGAGCGGTGGTGGCGACCGGGAAGGTGCCGCCGCTGATCGTGACCCTGGGCGGTCTGGGCGCGGCGCTCGGCATCGCCGAACTCGCCACCGGCGGCCAGGACCCGGCCGGCGCGTCCGCCGCGCACCTCCAGAACAGCCTGGGATTCGGCAAGTTGCTCGGTATCCCCTGGATGGTGATCCTGGCGGCCGTGGTCACCGCCCTGTTCGGCGCGCTGCTCAGCGCGACGAAGTTCGGCAGCAACACCCTGGCGATCGGCTCCAACCCGACCGCCGTCCGCCGCGCGGGCATCCCGGTGGGCCGCCATCTGATCAAGGTCTACGGCCTGATGGGGCTGTTGGCCGGTCTTGGCGCGGTGATGTGGCTGGCCTCGTACGGCACGACGTCCATCGCCGGGCACTCCACGGACAACCTGAAGGTGATCACCGCGGTGGTCCTGGGCGGTACCAGCCTGTTCGGCGGCCGGGGTTCGGTACTGGGCACGGTGATCGGCGTGTTCATCCCCGCGGTGCTCACCACCGGGCTGATCGTCATCGGCGTTCAGCAGTACTGGCAGGACGTCGCCGTCGGTGTCGTCCTGGTCGCCGCCGTCTACATCGACCAGATGCGCAGGAAGACCCGGGAGCGCGCATGAGCCCGGCTCCGCTCCCCTTCCCCGCCTTCGCCCCGACCCTCGTATGACCCAGGAGGACACCCTTATGTCGAGCATCCGCATCTCACGCAAAGTACTGGTCGCCGCGGGGACCGTGCTGGCCCTGACCGGCGCCGCCGCCTGCGGTTCGTCGAGCGACAGCGGCAGTTCGGGGTCGAAAGGAGGGGCCTCCGGCAAGAAGGTCCGGCTGATCACCGGCGTGAAGAGCGACCCCTTCTACATCACGATGACCTGCGCGGCGCAGACCGAGGCCAAGGCCAAGGGCATGGACTTCTCCGCGGACGGTTCCGCGCAGTGGGACGTGTCGGTGCAGCGGCCGCTCCTCGACTCGGTGGCGGCGTCGCGCCCCGACGGGCTGTTGATCTCGCCGGTCGACACCAGCGCGCTCACCCCCTCGCTCAAGCAGATCCAGTCGGCCGGGACCAAGGTCGCGCTGGTGGACACCACGGTCACCGACTCCTCGATCGGCATCACCCGGATCTCGTCCGACAACGAGAAGGGCGGCCGGGTGGCGGCCGACGCGCTCGCCAAGCTGATGAACGAGAAGGGCTCGGCGATCGTCATCAGCGTCAAGCCCGGCGTCTCCACCACCGACGCCCGCATCAAGGGTTTCACCGAGGAGATGGGGAAGTACCCGAACATCAAACTGCTGCCGACCCTCTACGACAACGACCTGCCGGCCACCGCGGCCTCCCAGATCCAGTCGACGCTGGCGGCCCATCCCGACCTGGGCGGCGTCTTCGCGGGCAACACCAACACCGGCACGGGCATCGCCACCGGTCTCAAGCAGGCCGGCAAGCAGGGTGCGGTGAAGGTCGCCGCGTTCGACGCCGAACCGGACGAGGTCGCCTCGCTCAAGGCGGGCACCCTCCAGGTCCTGGTCGCGCAGGACCCGGCGGCGATCGGCAAGGAGGCCGTCGACCAGCTCGCCGCCGCCTTCGAGGGCAAGACGGTCCAGAAGTCGGTCGGCACCAACATGGTCGCCATCACCAAGGCGAACATGAACCAGCCCGAGATCAGCAAGTACTTCTACAAGGCGGGGTGTTGAGCACAGTCCCCCTGTCACCGCTGCCGGGTGCCCTCCTGCGTCACGGGTGCCCGGCAGCGGCGTATCAGAAAGGGGACTTTGCATGACCATGCGCGAGGGTGCATAATCTTCCCATGTCTAAGGTCCTCACCTCCCTCCCCACCGGCGAGCGCGTCGGCATCGCCTTCTCGGGCGGACTCGACACCTCCGTCGCGGTCGCCTGGATGCGCGACAAGGGTGCCGTCCCCTGCACCTACACCGCCGACATCGGCCAGTACGACGAGCCCGACATCGCCTCGGTGCCCGGCCGCGCGCAGGCCTACGGCGCCGAGATCGCGCGTCTGGTCGACTGCCGTGCGGCACTGGTCGAGGAGGGCCTGGCCGCGCTGACCTGCGGGGCGTTCCACATCCGCTCCGGCGGGCGCGCCTATTTCAACACCACTCCGCTGGGCCGCGCCGTCACCGGCACGCTGCTGGTCCGGGCGATGCTCGAGGACGACGTCCAGATCTGGGGCGACGGCTCGACCTTCAAGGGCAACGACATCGAGCGGTTCTACCGCTACGGCCTGCTCGCCAACCCGCACCTGCGGATCTACAAGCCCTGGCTGGACGCGGACTTCGTGACCGAGCTGGGCGGCCGCAAGGAGATGTCGGAGTGGCTGCTCGCCCACGAGCTGCCCTACCGAGACAGCACGGAGAAGGCGTACTCCACCGACGCCAACATCTGGGGCGCCACCCACGAGGCCAAGACCCTGGAGCACCTGGACACGGGCGTGGAGACCGTCGAGCCGATCATGGGCGTCCGGTTCTGGGACCCGTCGGTCGAGATCGTCGCCGAGGACGTGACGATCGGCTTCGACCAGGGCCGCCCGGTGACGATCAACGGCAAGGAGTTCTCCTCCCCCGTCGACCTGGTGATGGAGGCCAACGCCATCGGCGGCCGGCACGGCCTGGGCATGTCCGACCAGATCGAGAACCGGATCATCGAAGCGAAGAGCCGCGGCATCTACGAGGCGCCCGGCATGGCCCTGCTGCACGCGGCCTACGAGCGCCTCGTGAACGCGATCCACAACGAGGACACGGTCGCCCAGTACCACAACGAGGGCCGGCGCCTCGGTCGCCTGATGTACGAGGGCCGCTGGCTGGACCCGCAGGCCCTGATGGTCCGCGAGTCGCTCCAGCGCTGGGTCGGCTCGGCGATCACCGGCGAGGTCACTCTGCGGCTGCGGCGCGGCGAGGACTACTCGCTGCTCGACACCGCGGGCCCCGCGTTCAGCTACCACCCGGACAAGCTCTCCATGGAGCGCACCGAGGACTCGGCCTTCGGCCCGGTCGACCGCATCGGCCAGCTCACCATGCGCAACCTCGACATCGCCGACTCCCGCGCCAAGCTGGAGCAGTACGCCGTCCTCGGCCTGATCGGCACCGGCAACACGGCGATCGGCGCCGCGCAGGCCGCCGCGACCGGCCTCATCGGCAGCATGCCGGAGGGCGGCGCCGAGGCCATCGCCTCCCGCGGCGAGGTCTCCGAGGACGACGCGCTGCTCGACCGCGCCGCGATGGAGTCCGGCACGGACTGATCAACTCCGGGAATCAGTACCGCCGTTGGGCCGGTCCGACGCGTTCGCCGTCGGGCCGGCCTTTCGTCGGCCGGGACTGGCCGAGGGTGGTGGACGGGGTCCACGTACCCTTCCCCCGTGACCATGCCCAAGGCCGTCGGCGTGAGCGTCGACGCGATGATCGAAGATCTCCGCACCCTCGTCGAGGTCGAGTCCCCCTCCCGTGACCTGGACGCCCTGCGGACATCGGCCGGGACCGTCGCCGCTGTCGTGGAGACACGGCTCGGCGGGAAGGCGGTGCTCGTCGAGAGCGAGGGCGGGCCGCACGTCCACTGGTCCGGCGGCGGCACACCCCGCGTGCTGATCCTCGGTCACCACGACACCGTGTTCCCGCTCGGCACCCTCGCGCGCCGCCCCTTCCTGGTCGAGGACGGCCGGGCGACCGGCCCCGGCGTGTTCGACATGCTCGGCGGTCTGGTGCAGGCGATCCACGGGCTGGCGGCGCTGGACGACCGGTCCGGGGTCGAGATCCTCGTGACCGCCGACGAAGAGGTCGGTTCCCGCTCCTCCCGGGCGCTCATCGAGGAACGTGCCCTCGCCTGTGGTGCCGTGCTCGTGGTCGAGGGCGCGGCCGACGGCGGGGGCGTCAAGACCAGTCGTAAGGGATGCGGCACGTTCGAGGTCTCCGTCGCGGGCCGGGCCTCGCACGCGGGACTGGAGCCCGCCGCCGGGGTCAACGCGCTGGTCGAGGCGGCGTACCAGGTGCTGGACATCGCGGCGTTGGCGCGGCCGGAGGTCGGCACGACGGTCACGCCGACCGTCGCGTCTGCCGGAACGCTGGACAATGTCGTCCCCGCGCGGGCGACCGTCGTCGTGGATGTGCGGGTCGAGTCGGCCGCCGAGAAGGAGCGGATCGAGGCCGCGTTCGCCGCCCTCGCCCCTCATCTCGACGAGGCCGTGATCACCGTGGAAGGAAGTGTCGGCCGGCCGCCGATGCCCGAGTCCGCCGCGGCCGAACTGTTCGCGGTGGCGCGGCGGTTGCTGCCCGGGCTCGAAGGCCGGGCGGTCGGCGGCGGGAGCGACGGGAACTTCACGGCGGCGCTGGGGGTGCCGACGCTCGACGGGCTGGGAGCGGTCGGGGGCGGGGCCCACGCCGACCACGAGTATCTGCTCGTCGGGTCGATGGCCGAGCGGGCGACCCTCGTCGCCGGGCTGGTGGACGCGATCCGGAGCGCTTGACCCCGGACATGTCAGGTCCGTTCGGTCGGCATCAACAGGCCGCCGAAGAGCCATACTTGACCATGCGGGGGATCGTCCCGTGATGGCCTGATACGGGAGCGGCAATCAGTGAGCAGTGTCAGCAAAGTGGCGGGGAAGGTCGAAGTCCGGCTCCGTTGGGATCCGAGTCCCTGGGGGCAGCAGCCGCGCCATCTGGACATCGTCGCGGCGACCTACTCGGCCGAGGCCCCGCACGGACGCCCGGTGTACGTCGTCAACTCCGAGAGCCGCTCGCCGGACGGCACGATCAACATGAGCCGGCACAGCGAGAGCGGCCAGGGGTACGGCTACATGGAGGTGATGGTCCTCGAACTCGACCGTCTCGCCTCGTCCTTCGGGCGCGTGGTCGTGGGGGTGGCGATCCATCAGAACGGCGGGACCAGGACGTTCGGCGATCTGTCGCACGCCAGGGCGCTGGTCGTGGAGGGCTACAAGGAACTGCTGTCGGACGACTTCACGGAGGTGGCCGGGTCCACCGCGGCGACAGTCGCGGAGTTCACCAAGGCCCCCTCCGGAGCATGGGAGTTCCGCGCGATGGTGCGGGGGTTCGACAGCGAACCGGCGGGCTTCACCGCGGAGATGGGCAGCGCGTCTCGGCCCTGACCGGCAGGTCCGCCTTGAACTGCGGGAGCAGCGCCGTGACGGTCGGCCGCTTGTGGCGCAGCTCGTGGACCACGCCCATGACGACGGCGGTGGCCACCGCGATCAGGTGCTCACGCCCGGCCAGGTTGGGTCTCGCGATCGACTCCCACACCATCGATCCGCCGGTGAGGACGAACACGACGGGCGCGCGCCGCACGACGGCGAGATACGTGAACAGTCCTACGACCGCGGCGGACGGCCCGGTGTCGAGGACGTGCCCGATCTCCGGCCGCAGCCCGAGGCCGCCGCAGCCGGGCCCGATCAGGAGCATCACGCGCACCGTGAGGGTGCCGGCCAGCGTGGTCGCGTAGGCGACGACCAGCGTGCGGGCCCGGCCCAGGGCCAGCTCGGCCAGCGCGAAGGCGAGGAACAGCTGGGTGATGCCGGCCCAGACGGGCAGGTCGAGGGCGGGGACGTACAGCGATATGGGGGTACGCAGCAGGGCGAGCCACAGGGGCAGGTCGCCCTGGACGCCGCCGAGGTGCCGTACGACCGTGGCGCCGGTGGGCCGCTGGGCGAGCGCGTGGAAGAAGATGACGCCGAAGGCGGCGACGAACGCCAGGGACACCCCCGTCAGTCCGCGCCGCAGCAGCTGTCGTACCGGATCTACGACGATGCCCTGCCATTCACCCCGCAGTGTGCGCCAGATGAACAACGGTCCCCAACTCCCCCACCATCGGCCGTACATACGGATCGGAATCTAGCCCCCTGTGCGCTTCCTGTGCGTCCGGGGTCGGCCGGAGCCGTTGTCGCAGTTCGCGGACGGTACAGGTGGGGCTGATATTGAAGAGTGGGAAGCTTTCCCGACGGTTGTTCGACGACTGAAGGAAGCGGGAGGGCCGGTGCGCACCTCGAGAGATCCGGCCGGTTCGACCGTGGTCGACGCCGGGCACAGATCGACGCCTCCGCTCCGCTGGGCCGTGGTGGTGTTCTGGCTCGTCAGCGGTACGGCACTGGTGGCGTTGACCGGTATCGCCCTGGGCCGGGACACCCGGCCGGCCCCCTTTCTGGTGGTGTTGCCGGCGTTGATCGCCGGGCGCGGGACGGTACGGCAGACCACCGTCGCCTCCGTATGGGTGACGATCGTCATAGCCGGGTCCCTCTTCGACACCCCACTGCACACGGCGGGCGCCGACGCGGCCGTCATCGCCTTCACTCTCGTGTTCAACGGCCTCAGCGTGGCGCGGGCGGCCCAGCGGATCCGCTGGGAGGGCGAGATCGCGCGGCTGCGTTCGGCGGCGGCCGCCCTGCAACGCCAGATCCTGCGCCCGTTCCCCCTGATGACCGACCAGCTCCTGGTCCACGGCCTCTACCGGCCCGTGGAGGAGGACAGCCGGGTGGGCGGCGACGTCTACGAGGTCGTCTCCTCGCCGTACGGCACCCGTGTCTTCATCGCCGACGTCCAGGGCAAGGGCCTACAGGCGATCAGCGCCGCGTTCGCCGTGCTGAGCGCCTTCCGCGAGGCGGCCGTGGCCGAGCCCACGCTCACCGCCGTCGTCGACGCCCTGGAGGAGGCGGTGCTACGGCACAACTCCTTCGCGGCGCAGACCGGTGAGCGGGAGCGGTTCGTGACGGCGCTCGTGCTGGGCGTCGACGGTGAGCAGGAGGTCCAGGCGATCAACTGCGGTCATGTGGCGCCGCTGCTGCTGCACAAGGAGCGGGCCGAGCCGGTGCTCCGGCAGGAACCCTGCGTTCCGCTGGGCCTCGACGCGCTGGCCCCTGAGCCTCGTACCGTCGAATGGTTCGGCTTCCCCTCGGACGGCACCCTTCTGCTCTGCACGGACGGGGTCACCGAGGCGCGTGATCCGTCCGGCGCGTTCTATCCCCTGGAGGAGCGGGCGGCGGCCTGGGGCGATGTCCTCCCGAAGGACGTGCCGGCCACCGTCTACGGCGATCTGCGCCGGCACACGGGCGGCATGCCCCGCGACGACACCGCGCTGCTGGTGCTGCGCCGAAGGGGCGACGCGGGCCTCTCCTGACCGCACGGGCCGCGCCCGACGGTGCGGACACCGGTCACTGGCGGCCGCCCTGGCGGGGGTCGCCCGCGGTGAGGTGTTCGAGGACCTCGGCCAGTTCCTGGCAGGCCTTCTCCACCGAGAGTCTGGTGTTGCGCTGCTCGGTGATGACCGAGGACAGCAGCAGAGCGGTGAGGGCCATCGTGCCGTTGAAGGCCTGCAACTTCATCATGACCTCGACATGGGTCAGATCGGCGAACGGGCCGGTCTCCCGGGTCGCCGCGACGGTGGCCATGACGGAGGCGAACAGGGCGCACAGCATGCTGCCGGCGAAGCGGAACCGCAGCGCCGCCCAGATCAGCAGCGGATAGATCAGGAAGAGCAGGCTGACGTGGTTGTGGGTGACGAGGGGGACGATCACGCCGATAGTGGCCGCGAGCAGCAGGGCCTCCTTCCAGCGGTGCAGGTCAAGGGGCAGGCGTACGGTCCGCAGCACGAGCAGGAGCGGGGTCACGATCAGCACGCCCATCGCGTCGCCCACCCACCAGCCGAGCCAGACCGGCCAGAAGGAGTGCGCGGCCAGCTTGTCCGTGAGGACGAGCAGTCCGACCCCGCAGGTCGCGCTGATCAGCATGGCGGTCAGGGCGCCCAGGAACACCAGGGCGAGGCCGTCCCGCAGCCGGCCCAGGTCGGTGCGGAAGCCCACCCGGCGCAGCATGAGGTAGGCGCAGGCGGGGGCCACGGTGTTGCCGAGCAGCACGACCAGCGCGGTCGGCTGGAGCGAGGTGAGCGACATGATCACGAAGAGCACGCCGAGGGCGATGCCGGGCAGCACCCGCAGCCCGAAGATCAGCAGACAGGCCACGGCGACGCCGGTGGGCGGCCAGACGGGTGTGAACACGGCGCCGTCGACGACGAGCTCCCGCAGCAGGCCGAGCCGTCCCGCCGCGAAGTAGCTGCCGGCGACGGCCAGCGTCAGGAGGGCGTACCCGGCCGGTCGCCGCAGATCCACGAAACCCACCACAGCAGCCATCAGACACTGACCCGGCCATGTCGGCGAGGCGAGCGGCACGGGGCCGGGCCGCGTGGGAGGGGATCGGCACCTGCCCGGCGCCGGTGAGCGGGGCGCGGCGCGGGCGGCCGTAAAACCATCCAGGCGCCCCGGCAGCGCCTTCGGCAAACACCGCCGTCGTCAGCGGCGTCAGCGGCGTCCGGGCCATGCCCCACCGGACCTGCCCTACGCACCGCTGTCGGGCGCGTCGTGCCCCACGACCAGTACCGCCGCGTCGTCCTCGTGCCCCACACGCTCGGCTCCCTTGATCACGGCGGCCGCGAGCGAGCCCGCCTCCATGCCCGCCACGGCGGCGATTCCGGCGAGGCGCATGACCTGGTCGAGGCCTTCGTCGACGCTCATCGAGGGGCCCTCGACCACACCGTCGGTCACCAGGACGAAGACTCCGCCGGTGGTGAGCCGGTGCTCGGTCACGGGGTACCGCTGTCCGGCGACGATGCCGAGGGGCGGTCCGCCCTCGTCGTCGGTGATCCCGGACCGGCCGTCGGCGGTGGCCCAGACGGAGGGTATGTGGCCGGCCCGCGCGCTCTCCAGCACCCCGGTGATCGGGTCCAGGCGCATGAAGGTGCAGGTCGCGAAGAGTTCGGTGCCGAGGGACAGCAGCAGGTCGTTCGTCAGGGAGAGGAGTTCGCCGGGCTCGCTGGTGACGGACGCAAGAGCCCGCAGACCGACCCTCACCTGGCCCATGAACGCGGCCGCCTCGATGTTGTGGCCCTGGACGTCGCCGATGGAGAGGCCTATGCGCCCGTCGGGCATCGTGAAGGCGTCGTACCAGTCGCCGCCCACGTTGAGGCCGTGATTGGCGGGCGAGTACTTGACCGCGATGTGGAACCGCGGGGTGACGGGCATGTCGCCGGGCAGCATGCCGCGCTGTAGGGCGACGGCCAGTTCGAGCAGGGAGCGCTGGAGCTCCGCCCGCTCGCGTGCCTGGGCGGTCAGCGTCCCGAGTCTGGCCAGCAGTTCGTCGCCGTCGTCCGTGGGGCGCTTGCGGGACATTGACCACTCCAAGGGGGTTGGTACCGCTATAAGCATAAAGAACGGATTTTCTTCCCTCGGAAACTCGCGAGAACAGGACGCACGACAACGGCCCGGCCACCGCCGAAGCGGGGCCGGGCCGACCGGTCGTACGTGCCGCGTCAGCCCTGGCGGGCCTTGAAGCGCGGGTCCTTCTTGTTGATCACGAATGTCACGCCGCGGCGGCGAACCACCTGCGCGCCGGGCTTGGACTTCAGTGAGCGGAGGGAATTGCGGACCTTCATGACGTCCTCCCGTAGCGGCGCTCGAAGCGCTCCACACGGCCCGCGGTGTCCACGACGCGCGTGTTGCCGGTGTAGAACGGGTGGCTGGCCGACGAGATCTCGACGTCGATCAGCGGGTAGGTGTTCCCGTCCGCCCACTCGATCGTGCGCGCCGACCGCGCGGTCGAGGTGGTCAGGAACGCGGTGTCCGCCGCACGGTCGCGGAAGACGACCGGACGGGACACGGGGTGGATGCCAGACCTCATGGTGCTTCCTTCCTCAGGCCGTCCGCGATGGGACGGCCGCTCTGCTGGGTTCGATGCTCCTCGGGGAACTCGGCTCAACGCTCCTCGAGGAAGTCGACGTGCTCCCCCGCCACCGGGTCGTACTTGCGCAGGACCAGCCGGTCGGGGTCGTTGCGACGGCTCTTGCGCGTCACGTAGGTGACGCCGGTACCGGCCGTCGACTTCAGGGTGACGACGGGACGGTTCGTGGTGCGTGTCATGAGGACCTCCTTCCGCCCACATCCCGGGATTTTGTCCCGAGCATGTCAGCTACGTAGTCTCAACACGGGCACCCCTCGGTCCATTCCCGGCCCTGTCCGGTGGCCTAGGCAGTGTCCCGGCGGCCCGGCGGGAACTCGTTGCCGTCGGTGTCGGAGACCGTCGCGAACCAGGACGCAGCCCAGACCGTGAGGCAGTCCGGCTCGTGACTCATGTCGAACGGGTGGCCGCTCCATGTCCCGTACGACGTGACGTACACCGCCTCCCCGGGCTCCAGCCAGTAGTCCTGGCCGAACGGCTCCAGCCACAGCTGCAACTGCCGCTCGCCGTCGTTCTGCACCAGGATCGGCACCGGGTTCCCCAGCTGCCGGATCCCCTCGAAACTGAAGTCTCCGGCCCCGGGCATGTTCGTCCGCAGCGGACCGATGAAACGTTCGATGTGAGCCCGCGCCCCCACGTCCTGTTCGTCCACGGGATCAGTGTGGCAGCGCCGCACGGCCGGAATCACACCGGGCGCCCACGGGCGGGACGGCCTACACCGCCACCACCGCCGCCCGCTCACGAGCCGCCCGTACCGCCTGCGAGAGCCCCTCGATGTCGTACGCGCCATGGTGTCTACGGCCGTTCACGAAGAAGGTCGGCGTGCCCGCGACCCCGCTGAGGTCGGCCGACTCGACGTCCTCGGCGACATGGCCCGCCCCCTCGTGGGCCCGCATGTCGCGTACGAAGCGGGCGGTGTCCAGGCCGATCTGTTCGGCGTAGGCCCGCAGGTCGTTCAGGCGGAGGGCGCCCTGGTGGCTGAGGAGCAGGTCGTGCATCTCCCAGTAACCGCCCTGAAGCGCGGCGGCCTCCGCGGCCTCGGCGGCGAGCTGGGCGTGCGGGTGGACGTCGGTGAGCGGGAGGTGCCGCCACACGTACCGCACCTCGTCCCCGAAGGACCCGAGCAGTTCGCGGACTACCGGCTCGGCCTGCCCGCAGTACGGGCATTCGTAGTCGCCGTACTCGACGACGGTCACCGGCGCGTGCCGCGGGCCGCGCAGGTGGTCGCGGTCGGGGTCGACGGGGACGGACAGGTCGACGATGGTCTCGGCCCGGCCGAACAGGATCCTGGGCCGGATCTGCGGCGGCAGCAGTCCGATCACGCCGGTGACCAGCCGGCCGACCAGGAACGAGCCGATGACGGCGCTGAGGATGCCCGTCTTCGCGTCCTCCAGCGTGGTCCCGTCGAAGGCGAGGGTCGCGATCAGCAGGGACACCGTGAAGCCGACGCCGGCCAGCGTGCCGCCTGCGGTCACCGCTCCCCAGCCGACCGGCGGCCGGGTCCGCCCCCGGGACAGGACGCTGGTCAGCGCCGTCGACGAGACGATGCCGAGCGGCTTGCCGACGACGTACCCGATGAGGATGCCCAGCGCGACGGGCGAGGTGAAGGCCCTGGCGAGCTGTTCCCCGCTGATCTGGAGACCGGCGTTGGCCAGCGCGAACAGCGGGACCACGGCGTAGCTCGCCCACGGGTGGTACATGCGCTGGAGCCGGTCGTTCGGGGAGATCGCGGAGGCGATGCCGGCCCGCACGTCGCGTTCCAGCTCGGGTGTGGGCTGCTCGCGGAAGAGCCGGAACAGGCCGGTGGCGCGTTCCAGGTCGTCGCGTCCCGCCGGGTAGGCGTACGTGATCAGCCCCATGGCGAGTCCGATGACGACGGGGTCCACGCCCGACTTGAGCAAGGCGACCCACGCGACGAGCCCGAGCAGCGCGTACAGCGGGCCCCGGCGCACCCGTAACCGCCGGAGCAGCATGACGACGGCGAACGTGCCCACGGCGACCAGGAGCGCCGGTACGGCGATGTGGTCGCTGTAGAAGACGGCGATCACCACGAGCGCCAGGAAGTCGTCGACGACGGTGATCGTGAGGAGGAAGACCCGCAGCCCGGGCGGCATGTGACGGCCCACGACGGCGAGCATGCCCAGCGCGAACGCCGTGTCGGTGGACATCACCGCGCCCCAGCCGTTCGCCGTCCCGTGCCCGCTGTTGATCGCCAGGTAGATGGCGATCGGCACGAGCATGCCGCTGGCGCCCGCGACCATCGGCAGGGCGAGGCGCCTGCGCTCGCGCAGCTCACCCATGTCGAACTCGCGGCGCGCCTCCAGACCGACGACGAGGAAGAACAGCGTCATCAGCCCGCTGTTGACCCACTCGCGCAGATCGAGGGAGACCCCGTGCGAACCGAGCCGGACGGAGAGATGGGTCTCCCAGAACGTCTCGTACGCCGACGGTGCCGCGTTCGCCCAGACGAGCGCGACGAGCGCAGCCGCCACCAGGACGGCGGCGCTTCCGGTCTCGGTCCGCAGGAAGTCACGCAGCGGGGTGCGGGCTTCGTCGCCGCACGTCGTCTGCCCCGTGTAGTCGGTCGTTTCGAAGGACATACGGGGTTCACTTCCGTCGTGCGTCATGGCTCACGTGACGCCCCAACACCGCCTGCCACACCATTCATTCCTACGGCAGCCAGTACCACGGCCTCCGGGTCAGCCGCCCAGCGCCGCCCCGACCACGGCCTTCGCCTCCTCCTGCACCTGGCCGAGGTGGTCGGGACCGAGGAAGGACTCGGCGTAGATCTTGTAGACATCCTCGGTGCCGGAGGGCCGCGCCGCGAACCAGGCGTTGGCGGTGGTCACCTTGATGCCGCCGAGGGCCGCGCCGTTGCCGGGTGCCTCGGTGAGGACGCCGGTGACGGGTTCGCCGGCCAGGGTGTCGGCGGTGACCTGCGCGGGCGAGAGCTTGGCGAGCAGGGCCTTCTCCTCGCGTGACGCCGGGGCGTCGATCCGGGCGTAGGCGGGCGAGCCGAACCGGTCCGTGAGCGCCGCGTAGTGCTGGGACGGGGTCTTCCCGGTGACCGCGGTGATCTCGCTGGCGAGCAGCGCCAGGATGATGCCGTCCTTGTCGGTGGTCCACACCGAGCCGTCCCGGCGCAGGAAGGACGCGCCGGCCGACTCCTCGCCGCCGAAGCCGAGCGAGCCGTCGACCAGTCCGTCCACGAACCACTTGAAGCCGACGGGCACCTCGACGAGCCGGCGTCCGAGGTCGGCGGCGACCCGGTCGATCATCGAGGACGACACCAGCGTCTTGCCCACGCCCGCGTCGGCGGGCCACCGCTCGCGGTGGGCGTAGAGGTAGGCGATGGCGGTGGCCAGGTAGTGGTTGGGGTTCATCAGGCCCGCGTCCGGGGTGACGATGCCGTGCCGGTCGGAGTCGGCGTCGTTGCCGGTGGCGATGTCGTACCGGTCGCGCTGGGCGATCAGCGAGGCCATCGCGTACGGCGACGAGCAGTCCATGCGGATCTTGCCGTCCCAGTCCAGCGTCATGAACCGCCAGGTCGGGTCCGTGAGCGGATTGACCACGGTCAGGTCGAGCCGGTGCTCCTCGGCGATCCGGCCCCAGTAGGCGACGGACGCCCCGCCCAGCGGGTCGGCGCCGATCCGCACACCCGCCGTACGGATCGCGTCCAGGTCGAGGACGCTCGGCAGGTCGGCGACGTACGTGCCGAGGAAGTCGTAGCGTCCCGTGCCGGGGGCGGCGAGCGCGCGGGTGTACGGGATGCGGCGGACGTCCTTCAGGCCGCTCGCGATGATCTCGTTGGCGCGGTCCTGGATCCAGGAGGTGATCTCGGAGCCGGCCGGGCCGCCGTTCGGCGGGTTGTACTTGAAGCCGCCATCACCGGGCGGGTTGTGCGAAGGCGTGACCACGACGCCGTCCGCGAGGCCCGAGGTCCGGCCGCGGTTGTGGGCGAGGATCGCGTGGGACACCGCCGGGGTGGGCGTGTAGCCGTCCGCGGTGTCGATGAGGACCGTGACCTCGTTGGCGGCGAACACCTCCAGCGCGGTGACCCTCGCGGGCTCGGACAGCGCGTGGGTGTCGGCCCCCAGGAAGAGGGGGCCGTCGGTGCCCTGGTCGGACCGGTACTCGCAGATGGCCTGGCTGGTGGCCGCGATGTGATCCTCGTTGAACGCGGTCGCCAGGGACGAGCCCCGGTGCCCGGAGGTGCCGAACGCCACGCGCTGCCCCGGCTCGGCGGGGTCCGGGTGCAACGCGTAGTACGCGGTGACCAGTCGGGCTACGTCTACGAGATCCTCTGCGCGGGCCTGTTCGCCCGCTCGCTCGTGTGGCATGGTGCCCGCTCCTCCGTATCGACCAACTTCGCGTACGGCCCCATCTTTCCTCGTCAGGGGCGCGTTTAGCGAGTACACCCCCTCCGCCTGTGGAAAACCCCGACCGCCGCTGTCCGTCAGTACCGGTGGCGCCTGTCGAGCTGCTTCAGCACCGCGCCCGCCATGGCCGCCTCGCCCTTCGCGTTGGGGTGCGCCGGAGCCGCCGGGGAGGCTGGCTGAAGCGGTTCTATCCAGCGGTCGGCGGGCGCCTTGCACATGTCGTGGCCGATCGTCGGGCCGTAAGTGTCGACGTACTCCGCGCCGTTGAGCGCGGCCACCACACGGAGCATCAGGTTGAGGCGCTTGCCGGTGTCACGGAGATAGGAGAAGTCTTTGGCGGCGAACGGCACCGAGGGGTAGCAGCCGCTGCCGTCGTCGGGCAGGAGGTCCGGGTAGCCGACGACGAGCACGCGCGCGTGCGGTGCCTGCTTGTGCACCGCACGCAGGACCTTGGTGACCTTCGGCGCGGTGTTGAGGACGGCCAGCGCCAACT
Organism: Streptomyces colwelliae; assembly: GCF_048158785.1. Classification (NCBI taxonomy): domain Bacteria; kingdom Bacillati; phylum Actinomycetota; class Actinomycetes; order Kitasatosporales; family Streptomycetaceae; genus Streptomyces; species Streptomyces colwelliae. Next base: position 18,603 of record NZ_JBLTJC010000122.1, read on the forward strand.
GGTCGGCGCCGGAGGAGTTGTAGTAGCGCTGGCACGGGTTGCCGGTCAGGTCCGTGGCGCTGAGTTTGGCGCAGGTGCCGATGATGGTGCTGAACCCGATGTCGTTGCCGCCGATCTGGACGGTCACCAGGTCCGTGTTCCGCTGTACGGCGTCCAGTTGGGGCGGGTTGGTGCCCTGCGCCTTCCACATCTCGGCGGTCGTCGCGCCGCTGCAACTCACGTCCTTGAGGACGGTCTCTCTTTGGTCCGCCGTCACCACGGAGGGGTAATTGTGGTCGGAGCGGGCGCAGTTGGCGTCCACCTGGGTCGGTATGTAGGGGCCCGAGGTGTAGGAGTCGCCGAGCGCCACGTACTGAGTGGAACGGCCGTGCCCATGGCCCGAGTTGTGCGCGGCCGCCGGTGTCGCGGAGGCGACGACGAGGGCGCAGCCGCTGACCGCCGCGGCGACCGCCACGGTCCTGCCGCGGTGGTGCGCCGTCGTGGCCGGATGCGTCTCACGCTTCATGAGGTTCCTCCCCAGGTTCGAGACGGTGCGACGGGGCGGGCCCGATGCGGTCGTCTCTCGTTCAACTGGCCTTGTATACCGGTCGGTAGGTACCTGGGGCCAGAGGTCTGGAGGGACGAGTTCGCTGCCCGAAGTGTCATGGCTCCCGCCGAAACAGTTCGGCCGGTTTGGTGGCCGGTTCCCGTCCCCGCGCACGTGGACCACGTCCGGCGGGTATCCCTACCGCAGGCGTCAACGCGCTTGGGGGTGGGGGGAGTTGGCTCTGTTGCCGCAGAGGCTGCGGAGGCACGAGAAGCGCGAGTCATGGCGCTCACGAAGGCGCGAGGCGATCCGTGCACTGCGCGCCCAGGGACGCTACGGCCCCGGACTGCGCGAGGTGCTGCCCGCCCTCGTCGTGGTCGCCGTCGTCGTGTGCGGGATCGTGGCCGGACTCGCCGTGGCGTACCGCGTCCTCGGCACCGGCGCTCTCGCCGGCGGGCTGGCGCTGCTCGCCGCGGTCACGGTGGCCGTGGTCCGGCACAACCGCCCGCTCGCCCGTCGCCGACTCGGCTACTACACGCCCGAGGAGATCGCCGACCTGGATGTGGAGGGGCTCGCCCTGGCCGTGTCCCGGATGCTGCGCCGGGACGGCTGGCGGGCGCTCGCCCGGCCCGACGCGCAGGGCCAGCCCCGTGTCCGCGCGCGCGACCGGCTCGGCCGCCGTCTGGAGGTGGCCTTCCGGCCGGTCGCGGAACCGCTGCCCGACGAGGAGACACCGACGCGATCCACACCCTCGGTCGGCTCGGGACCGCATCTCCGTCTCGTCGTCCACCGGGGCACCTTCAGCCGACGTGACGTGCAGTGGGCGCGCCGGCAGGGCGGCATCCAGCTCATCGACGGCTCACGTCTGCGGCGCTGGGCCCACGGCACTCCCCTGCACCGGCTGCCCGAGGTCCCCTGACACGTCTCCTGACACACGGAACGAGCCGCGGGCGCGGGGCCCACGGCTCGTTCACGGTACGGCTCGTCAGTCCGCGCTCTCGCAGTGGTTGCCCAGAGCGGGGTTCAGCAGACCGATCACGTCGATCGAGTTGCCGCACAGGTTGAGGTCCAGGTCGATCGGCACCTGAACGACGTTTCCGGAGAGCACGCCCGGGCTGTCGCTGGCGGTCCCGACGGGGTCGGGGTCCGCGCTCGCCGTACCGGCGCACAGCAGCAACGCCGCACCCGCCAGACCCACCGCGGCCGTCAGACGCTTCCTCATGAAGAACTCCTGTCACTCGGAGGGGCATGTCCCTCCACGCTGAGGGTGCTTCGGGGGGTCACGACACTCTTCGGCCGCCGAACGGGTGGTGGCCGCCCACTCGTCAGGCCTCCAGACCGGCGGCGATCGTCGCCCCCAGCTCCCAGCACGCCTCGGCACCGGCCCGGTCCGGTTCGCCGCTCAGCGTCACCGGGTCCGCGGCGCGCCGCCAGCCCAGCCCGGTCGTGATCGACTCGATGCCGCGCACGGCTCCGGTCACGTCGTTCCCGCCGTGCACGTAGTAGCCGAAGGGCCGGCTCCGGGTCTCGTCCAGGCAGGGGTAGTAGATCTGGTCGAAGAAATGCTTGAGCGCGCCGGACATGTAACCGAGGTTCGCGGGCGTCCCCAGCAGAAAGCCGTCGGCGGCCAGCACGTCCGACGCGGTCGCGGACAGCGCGGCACGCCGTACGACCCGCACGTCCTCGATCTCCGGTGCCGTGGCTCCGGAGACGACGGCTTCGAACATCGCCTGGCAGTTGGGCGAGGGGGTGTGATGGACGATCAGCAAGGTGGGCACGCGCTGAACCTACTCGTCGGCCGGAACCACCTTGGTCACGGTGCCCTGAGTGCTGGCCTCCAGGAAGCCACCGGAGCCGTATTCGTCGCTCAGATAGATCGCCATGCGCGCCGGGGTGTCGCCGCCGTTGGTGCTCGGCGGCCGGAGCAGCAGGTAACGGCTCGTCGGTTTCTCGACCTTGAGGTCCTTGTTCGCGCGCTTCAGCAACGCGGGAACGGCGTCCCAGTTGAAGTCGTCCAGCTTCACCGGCTGGTCTCCGTCTATCACCGTGCCCTTGTTGTCGAACGCCTCGTCGAAACCGGTACCGGAGCGGTAGGTGTAGCTGACGTACTTGGTGTTGCTGCCTTTCACCATCACATCCGCGATGACGTATCCCGGATAGACGGAGAAGTCGGAGAAGCGGTCGCTGCCCGTCTTCTCCTCGAAGGCCTTGATCGCGGTCCGGATGCCGGACGGGGTGAGCATGTCCTGGGTCTTCACGGCGGCGCTGCTCTGGCTAGCCGAGACGGTGGGCGTGGTCTGCTGCTGCGTCTGACCGGTGGCGCCCGAGGACGCCGACGTGTCTTTCTTGTCGTTCCCGTCCGGCAGCACCTTCCAGGCGAGCGTGCCCACCAGCAGGACGCCCACGACGCTGGAGGCGACCGTGACACCCCGGTTCCGCTTCGCCGGGCGTCGCCGGCTGCCCGTCTCCGGCATGCCGTCGGTGGGCGGCAGTGACGGAGGCATCGGCGGTGCGAGCCGGTACGAGGTGGTCTCGGGGCGTCGGTCCTCGGGCTGTGCCGCGGCGGCGTCCAGCATCCGGCCGACCGTTTCGGCGTCCGCCCGCGCCTCGGGATCGCGGACCAGCACACAGGACAGCACCGGCATCAGCGATCCCGCCCGCACCGGTGGCGGCACATCCTCCTGGAGTACGGCGGCCAGCGTGGCCAGGGTCGTACCGCGCTGGAGCGGGTGGTATCCCTCGACGGCGACGTACAGCATCATCGCGAGCGACCACAGGTCGGCGGCGGGGCCGCCGCTCTGGCCGGTCACCCGTTCCGGGGCCATGTAGTCGGGGGTGCCGATGATCGAGCCGGTGGCGGTGAGGGCGGTGGCGTCGCGGATGGCGGCGATGCCGAAGTCGGTGAGGACGGGGCGGCCGTCGGTGCGCAGCAGGACGTTGGCGGGTTTCACGTCGCGGTGCTGGACGCCCGCCGCGTGCGCCGCGTTCAGGGCGTCGAGCACGCCGCGGCCGAGCTGGGCGGCCTCGGCGGGGGCCATGGGTCCGCGGGCCAACCGGTCGGCGAGCGAGCCGCCCTGGACGAGTTCCATGACGAGCCACGGGTACGTGCCGACGCCCTCGTCGACGATGTGATGGATCGTCACCACGTTCGGGTGCTCGACCCGGGCCAGGGCGCGTGCCTCGCGCAGGACCCGCTGGCGCAGCAGCTCCGCCGCGTCGGGGTCGTACTCGGCGAGGTCGATGTCCGGCGGCCGGACCTCCTTGACCGCGACATGGCGGTGCAGCAGCAGGTCACGGGCGCGCCACACCGTGCCCATGCCACCGCCGCCGAGCCGGGACTCCAGCTCGAAGCGGCTGTCGACGACCCGTCTGCCGGGCTCCCCCTCGTTCATGCGGAGGAGCTTATGTGACGAACGCGCATGCCTGTGCGTCGAGTTCGGAGGATGAGAAACGTCCGGGCCGGCCCGCGAGGGCCGACCCGGACGTCAGTGGTGCGTCGCCGTGGAACTACTCGGACTCAGACGAGGTCGAAGCGGTCCAGGTTGGAGACCTTGACCCACGCGTCGACGAAGTCCTTCACGAACTTCGCCTTCGCGTCGTCGCTCGCGTAGACCTCGGCGAGCGCGCGCAGCTCGGAGTTCGAGCCGAAGACCAGGTCGGCGCGGGTGCCGGTCCACTTGACCGCGCCGGAGGCGTCGCGGGCCTCGAAGGTCTGCTGGTCCGCGGAGGTCGACGTCCACGTGGTGCCGAAGTCGAGCAGGTTCACGAAGAAGTCGTTGGTCAGCGTGCCGACCTTGTCGGTGAGGACACCGTGCGTGGACTGGCCCTGGTTGGCGCCCAGGACACGCAGGCCGCCGACGAGGACGGTCAGCTCGGGGGCGCTCAGCGTGAGCAGGTTCGCCCGGTCCAGCAGCAGGTACTCGGCGGGAAGGCGGTTGCCCTTGCCGAGGTAGTTGCGGAAACCGTCGACGGTCGGCTCCAGCGCGGCGAACGACTCGACGTCCGTGTGCTCCTCGGTCGCGTCGACACGGCCCGGCGTGAAGGGGACCTCCACGTCGACGCCGCCGTCCTTGGCGGCCTTCTCGACCGCGGCGGCACCGCCGAGGACGATCAGGTCGGCCAGGGAAACCTTCTTGGCGCCGGAGTTGAACTCCGCCTGGATGCCTTCCAGGACACGCAGCACCTGAGCGAGCTGGTCGGGGTCGTTGGCCTCCCAGCCGCGCTGCGGCTCCAGGCGGATACGGGCACCGTTGGCGCCGCCGCGCTTGTCGCTGCCCCGGTGGGTGGAGGCGGACGCCCACGCGGTGGACACGAGCTGCGAGACGGTCAGATCCGAGGCGAGGATCTTCGCCTTGAGGGCCGTGACGTCGGCGGCGTCGATGGTCTCGCCCTCGGCCTGCGGCAGCGGGTCCTGCCACAGCAGGGTCTCGGAGGGGACCTCCGGTCCGAGGTACAGGGACTTCGGGCCCAGGTCACGGTGGGTCAGCTTGAACCAGGCGCGGGCGAAGGCGTCCGCGAACTGGGCCGGGTTCTCGTGGAAGCGCTTCGAGATCTCGCCGTAGATCGGGTCGAAGCGCAGCGAGAGGTCGGTGGTGAGCATCGTCGGGAGCTTCTTGGCGTCGCTGTGGGCGTCCGGGATGATCGCCTCGGCGTCCTTGGCCACCCACTGGTTGGCGCCGGCGGGGCTCTGGGTGAGCTCCCACTCGTAGCCGAAGAGGATGTCGAAGAAGTCGTTGCTCCACTGGGTGGGCTTGGTGGTCCAGGTCACCTCGAGGCCGGAGGTGATCGCGTCGCCGCCCTTGCCGCTGCCGTAGGTGGACTTCCAGCCCAGGCCGAGCGCCTCCAGCGGGGCGGCCTCGGGGTCGTCGCCGACCGACTCGGCCGGGCCCGCGCCGTGGGTCTTGCCGAAGGTGTGACCACCGGCGATGAGGGCGACGGTCTCCTCGTCGTTCATCGCCATGCGGCGGAAGGTCTCGCGGATGTCGCGGGCCGCGGCCAGCGGGTCCGGGTTGCCGTTGGGGCCCTCGGGGTTGACGTAGATGAGGCCCATCTGGACGGCGCCGAGCGGGTTCTCCAGCTCGCGGTCGCCGGTGTAGCGCTGGTCGTCGAGCCAGGTGGTCTCGGGACCCCAGTACACGTCCTCGTCGGCCTCCCAGACGTCGGCGCGGCCGCCGGCGAAGCCGAAGGTCTCGAAGCCCATCGTCTCCAGCGCCACGTTGCCCGTGAGGATCATGAGGTCGGCCCAGGAGATGGACTGGCCGTACTTCTTCTTGACCGGCCACAGCAGACGGCGGGCCTTGTCGAGGTTTCCGTTGTCCGGCCAGCTGTTCAGGGGCGCGAAGCGCTGCTGACCGCGGCCGCCACCGCCGCGGCCGTCGCTGATGCGGTAGGTGCCGGCGCTGTGCCAGGCCATCCGGATCATCAGCGGGCCGTAGTTGCCGAAGTCCGCCGGCCACCAGTCCTGCGAGGTGGTCAGTACCTCGGCGATGTCCTGTTTGACGGCCGCGAGGTCGAGGGCCCCGAACGCCTCGGCGTAGTCGAAGTCCGCGCCGAGCGGGTTCGCGACGACCGGGTCCTTCGCGAGGATCTTCAGGTTGAGGCGCTCCGGCCACCACTGACGGTTACCGCCGCCCTGGGTGGGGTGCGCGGCGCGCCCGTGCGCGACGGGGCAGCCCCCGGCATCCTCCGACTTCGCGTCCGTGACGATTGCGTCGTGGTTCTCAGACATGGGAATCCTTCCAGAACGGGGTGGTACACGTGGCTCAGGAACTGGGGGCTGCGGTACAGGCGGGGCACAGGCCCCAGTAGATGACCTCGGCCTCGTCGATCGAGAAGCCTTGGTCGTCGGCGGCGGTCAGGCAGGGTGCCTCGCCGACCGCGCAGTCGACGTCGGCGACGACACCGCACGACCTGCACATGAGGTGGTGGTGGTTGTCGCCGACGCGTCCTTCGAAGCGGGCGGGGCTGCCTGCCGGTTCGATACGGCGTATGAGTCCGGCCGAGGTCAGCGCGTGGAGCGCGTCGTAGACGGCCTGGAGCGATATGTGTCCTACGCGGTCACGGACCCCGGACGCGACCGCCTCGACATCGAGGTGGTCGCCGTGCCGGACGGTCTCGAGCAGCGCGACGCGGGCTGCCGTCACCCGCAGGCCGGCACCGCGCAGCTCCTCGGCGGTGGTCGGTGGCTGGGATGCGGTCATGGCGCTCAACCTACAGCCATAAACACGAGTGATTCAAGAAAACAAATGGTTCAAGTTTGATGTCGTGCCGGGGTGGGCTGTGTGGAGCGGTCCCAGGTGGTGGCGGTGACCCCACGTTCCCGCAATACCGCCTTGCGAACTTTGCCGGTCTCGGTGAGCGGAAGCTCACGGACGGTGTCGATGTACCGGGGCACCGCGAACGGCGGCAGCTCGCCCGCGCAGTGCCGTACGAGGTCAGCGGGATCCAGCACCTGTCCGGGCCCGGGGACGACCGCGACCATGACCTCGTCCTCGGCCAGCTCCGAGGGCACCGGGAACGCCGCCGCGTCGGCGACCGCCGGGTGCGAGCGGACGACGGACTCCACCTCCTGCGAGGACACGTTCTCGCCGCGCCGCCGGATCACGTCCTTGATCCGGTCGACGAACCGGAACCACCCGTCAGCTTCCCGCACCACTCGGTCCCCGGTGCGCCGCCAAGCGGTGGGACCGGGCTCGGACTCCCCCAAGTACCCGGTGCAGAAGGCGAATTCATGGGCGCTACGGACCATCAGCTCACCGGCGACGCCGTCCGCGACGGGATCGAGCAGGTCGTCGACCACCCGCGCGGAGAACCCGTCGCGCACGGTACCGACGTAACCGGGCCGCTGGTCCTCGGGCACGGCCCCGATGACCAGGTTCGTCTCCGTCGACCCGAACCCGTCGACCAACGTGACCCCGAACCGCTCCCGGAACGGCTCCCACGCCGAGCCGGGAGTGGCAGGGGAGAGCCCGCGCCAGGCCCGATGCGCACGGTCGCCGGGGCCCGGCGGCTGGGCCAGGAGCATCGGCACCATCGCACCCAGCAGATAGACGGCGCTCGCCCCGGCCTCCGCCACGCGCTCCCAGTACCGCGTGGCGGAGAACCGCTCACCGATCACACAGCTCGCCCCCACGGCCATGGCGTGCGCGAGGGTGTTCAGCGCGTTGGTATGGAAGAGCGGCAGGCACGTGTACAGCACGTCGTCGGCGGTGAGCCGGAGCGAGTCGGAGACGTTGCGCCCCCACCAGACGGTCTGCGCGTGCGGGCAGCGCACGCCCCGCGCCGCCCCCGTGGTCCCCGAGGTGAACAGCACGAAGGCGGTGTCGTCCGGGCGTACTTGGGCCGGCGGCAGGGCGGGGGCCATGCCCGGCGCCGGGACGCCGTCCCCGCCGACGACCCACAACTCCCCCTGAAAACCGCCCGCTACGGCCCGCTCCACCAACTCCTTCTCCACCAACAGGAATTGCGGTTCCGCGGCACGCAGCACCTGCCGAAGCCCACCACCCCGCAGCCCGGTGTTGAGCGGGATCAGCACCGCACCCAGCCAGGCGCAGCCGAGGATGAGATCGACGACCTCGATGCGGTTGTCGGCCATGACGGCGACGCGGTCACCCGGTCGGCAGCCGCGCTCGGCGAGCGCGGCTGCCATCGTGGCGGCGGCCGTTCGGGTCTCCGCGTACGTCCGTGTCACCGACCCCACCCGCAGAAAGGGCCGCTCCCCGAACTCCCCGGCCGCCGCGTCGAGGAGGCCGGGGATGGTGTCGGTCACCGTAGGACCCCGGCCTCCCGGAGCCGCTGGACGCGCTCCGTCGAGAACCCCGCCACCTCGCTCAGTACGGCGTCGGTGTCGGCGCCGAGTACGGGCGCGGCCTCGCGGATCCCGCCAGGTGTGCGGGTCAGCCGGATCGGGACGCCCTCGTGGAGGAAGGCGCCCGCGACCGGGTGCTCCTTGCGCACGTAGAAGCCGCGGGCCCTCAACTGCGGGTCGTGCTCGACGAGTTCACGGCCGTCCTGCACGGCTCCGGCCGGGATGCCGTGCGCCTGGAGCGCCTCGGCGGCGACGTCGGCGGGGAGCGTGCGGGTCCACTCCCCCAGTACGGAGTCGACGAGGGCTGTCGAACGGCGCCGGGCCGGTGCCGTGAAAGTCCTTTCGTCGGTGGCGAGTTCGGGTCGGCCGATCACCTCGCACAGCGCGGCCCATTCGGTGTCGTCGCGGACGCTGACCGCCAGCCAGCGGTCGGTGCCGAGGCACCGGTAGACGCCCTGCGGGCTCCAGTTCGGGTGGGTGTTGCCGCTCGGTGTGACCGCCGGGCCGCCGAGGAGGCTGGTGCCCATGTGGGCCGCTGTCGCCTCCAGTTGGGAGAGGTCGATGTGCTGTCCGCGTCCGGTGACGGCACGGTGCTCCAGCGCGGCGACCGTGGCGAGGGCGGCCTGTAGGCCCGCGACGATGTCACCGTGGCCGTAGATCACGCCGACGACGTCGTCCGGGCCCCAGCCGGTCAGTCCGGTCAGGCCCGCGCTCGCCGAGACCGTGTCGGCGTACGACACCCAGCCGTTGCGCGGTCCGGTGTGGCCCATGCCCGACATGCTGACATAGACGAGGTCCGGGTTGATGCGGCACAACTCCTCGTAGCCCAGGCCGAGCTTACGCATGACCGTGGAGCTGAAGTTCTCCACGAGGACGTCGCAGTGGTCGATGAGGTCGCGGAGGACCTCGACGCCTTCTTCGGTGCGGGTGTCGAGGGCGATGCTGCGTTTGTTGCGGTTGACCTCGTTGAAGTAGCCGTTGGTGTCCGGGTCCGTGTGGGGGCCGCGGGAGAGGTGCATGAAGGGGGC
>NZ_JBLTJC010000123.1:0-27664 GCF_048158785.1 Streptomyces colwelliae
GAGCGTTGCGCGGCCTGAGCGACGACGGGTGTGAACGTGAGCAGCAGCTTGGGTACGTCCGGGCTGGACCTCAGCCACTTGTCGTAGGCGTCGATCCTGGTCACGACGTCGGCGGGTTCGCCGCCCAGTGGCATCGAGCGCGGCCAGCCCCGGGCCCACCAGGAGGCTGAGGCACGTTACCGGCCCCGCCCGGCCCCTGCGGATACCCGTAGGACGACGGAGCCGGCTGAGGCGCACCCTGCGGATACCCGTACGACGACGGCGTGTTGCCCTGAGGCGCGCCACCATGTCCACCAGGCCCCTGCGAACCCCCGCCCCCACCACCGGAGTTGGAGCTGGAACCGGAGCTGGAACCGGAGTCGGAACCGGAGTTGGAATCATCCAGCGCCGGAGCCTGTGCCGTGCGCGGGAGTTGGCTGCCGCCGGAGATCAGCGCGGTCTTGGCGTCGGGCGGGGTGTTGTCCGCGGGCTCCCTCAGCGGCGGCGCGAAAACGGTCGCGGGCAGCGGTACCGAACGGTCCTCGCCGGGATCCGCGTTGGTGTCGGTCCCCGCCCAGGGAGTCGCCCCGGCAGGCACGGCGGGCGCGTCCGGCGCCCCGGACCCCCCGGCGTCCGGCCACGCGGAAGCGGCCGGCACCCCGGCCTGCGTCTCCGGAAGCGAACTCCCCGCCGAACCATGAGCCGCCGGACCCGGAGCCGAAACTCCCGCACCCGCGCCCGGAGTTGACCCCGGAGCCCCAACACCCGCACCCGCGGCGGGAGTCGAGGCCGAAGCCGACTCCCCCCGCCGGTCCGGAATCCCCAGCTTGTCCGCCGCCTCCTGCAACCACTCCGGTGGACTCAGCAGGAACGACGTCTGGTTGAGGTCCACCCGTGCGGGAGCCGCCGGTACCGCGTCGGCGACCTCGTCGGGGCGGCCGTACTCCTCCTCGTAGCGGCGGACGACCTCGCCCACCGGCAGCGAGGGCCACAGGGTGGCCTCGCCGCTGTCGCGGGCGAGCACCAGCCGCTGCGCGCCGCCGTCCGAACGCGGGCCGTCGGCGCGGTCCTCGGCCCAGATCACGAAGCCGAGTTCGAACTCCCGCACCCGCACCTCGCGATGCTGGTACGACGGCACATCGCCGTTGATCCACTCCTCGGCGCGCTCCTGCGCCTGCGCGAAGGTCACCATCGTCTCGCTCACTCCCCCACCGAAGACGCGGAAGCCGCAGAAGCCGCGGAAGAGGCCGCCGGCACCGGAACCACCGTCGCGAACCCGCCGTCCACCATCAGATTCGCCACCGTCTCCAACTCCGGGGGATTTCCCGCGAGTCGGGCCAGGAACTGGTCGAAGTCGTCCCCGACGGGCAGCAGCAGCCGCTCCACGCGGGCGGCCGGAGCCCAGGACGGATCGACGTCGCGGGCGTCGTCGTAGGCACAGAACCACACGGAACCGATCCGCTGCCCCTTCACCTTCACGGCGAGCAGGCCGCCCTGGACGAAGCCGACGGCCAGGTAGTCCTTGGTGAGATGGTCGCGCAGGCATTTGTTGATGTAGACGAGGTCGTTGACGGCGGCCTCGTCGCGGACCGTGAAGAACGGCTGGTCGATCAGCAGCCCCAACTCGGCGTCCAGCGCGGTGCCGACGGGGGCGCAGCCGCCGGCCGCCTTGAGGAACGACCGGTAGGCGCCCGGGAGTCGGTAGCCGAGGTCCTCCTCGACACCCTGCACCTGCGCCTCGGTCACCGCCACCGCCGACTTCGGCAGTCCGAAGTGCGCGGGGCGGGTCTCCTGGAGCGGGCGGGTGCCGCGCTTGTCGTGGTCGACGGCGGCCGTGGCGATCCCGCCGTGGTGGCGCAGCAGCGCCTTCACGTCGACGGGGACGAGTTCGAGGCGCCGGGTGCCGACCACGTGGTGCCAGGTCCAGCCGTGCGGGGTGGCCACCGCGGGCACGGTGTCCCACAGCTCGTGCCGGGTCGCGGCGAGCGCCGCGTTCGCCGACACGTAGTCCGTGAGGCGCAGTTCGTCGACCCCGAAGCCCTCCGGGGGCTCGGCGATCTCCGCGACCGCGCGCGCGTACGGCGAGAAGTCGGGGTAGCCGTGCTCGTCCATCCGCACCCCTCTGGGGTGGCGGGCCGCCCGGACCGGGTCCGGGAAGTGCACGACCTGCCCGGCGTAGGCCGCGTTCGGTGGCGCGGCTCGCTGCCCGAGCCGACCTGTCGTCATGGCGGTTGCCCCCTGCGGCATTCAGTACGATTCACAGCGGCCGAGTGTCCAACTCGCCCCACTGTGCCCCGTATCGACTGTCTCGTCTTCTTGACGTCTTCGTCCGACTGTCTCCACGCGTCGACCGCGTGGAACGCGGTGCGGACAGCCTATGCGGTACGGCGACACGGGTCACCGGCAGCGGTCGTCGGCGCCCGTCACCGGACCTTCACTTCCGTGACCTGACGTCACCCCGTCGTGACAGCCCGCCGAAGCCCTGGCGTGTCGCACCGCCCCAGCTACCGCACCAGCCACGGCATTTGGCACTCTGTGACCCGCCGGGGGATGCTCGGGAGGGGATGACGATCATGAACGCGACGCAGACGGGACCGCACACCGGGGCGCACACCGGACCTTCAGGCGACCCCCGGGTCGGCTGGAGCGCCACCGAGGCCCGGCACGCGCCGGCCCTCAACCACCGCCGTGACGGCATACTTCCGACCGTCGCCGCCGCCCTCTCCGTGCGCGGCGCCACCACCCTCACCGGCACGGCCGCCCGCGGCGACCAGGCACCCGCGCTGCACCCGCTCGTACAGGACTTCCTCGACACCCTCACCAGCGCCCAGCGCGACCGGTTCACCGGCCGCTGCGCCGAGGCGATCCTCATCTCCCGCCACATCGCCGCCGCCGACGCCGCCCGCAGCAAGCGCGCCGCACGGAAGCCGATGACCAACGGCGAGGCCCGCAAGACCCTCAAGCAGGCCAAGCTCACCGCCCGCCGCATCCGCGAGGACGGCGACCCCCTGCACGGCAGCTTCGCGACCCCCTGCCGGGCCTGCACAGCCCTGAGCGCCCACTTCGGCGTCCGAGTCGTCGACCCCGCGACGGAAACGGGCTGACCCCCACCCCCGAAGCACCACCGCACAACAGGACTGCAGCACCACCGCACCACCGCACCACATCACCACCGCACCACCGTCCCTGACGCCGACGATCGAAGGGCAGATGCACGCCGACCGCAACTCCACCACGCGCTTCTCCGTACCCGTGGACGCCGCTTTGCGCGCCGCGGGCTGGCAGCCCGGCCGCTGGGACATAAAACAGGCCGAGATCTGGGCGGACGCCCTGCGCGACCACACCTCGCCCGCAGGACACCAGCACGCCGTGTTCCCGGCGGCGGTCGAGGCCTGGGCCGAGTTCGGCGGCCTGCACATCACGCCCTCCGGCCCCGGCCGCCAGATCTCCCCCGTGGCGCTCCACCTGGACCCGCTGCACGGCCTCCACATGGCCCGCACCCTCGGCGACCTGGGCCGAGCCCTGGACACCGACGTCAGCCCCCTGGGCGAGGAGCCGGACACCCAGTCCCTCCTGGCCATCGACTCCGAGGGCCGCGTCTACGCCCTGGACCACACCGGCGACTGGTACCTGGGCCCCACCATCGACCAGGCCCTGGCCACCCTGATCTCAGGCATAGAGCCGGTACGCCTCACAGCGGGCTGACCGCACCCAGGACGCCCGCAGCCCTCGTACGGCGAGAAGGCGACGTGTCGGGGGGTGTCCGCCCGCAGCGGTCGGCGCTCAACACCGCCACCCTCTTGAGAAACCTTGCCGCGCCGATCCGAGGACGGATACCCCCCGGCGCGGCGCCGCCCCACAACGCACCCGAGGCAACCCACGACGCACCGGCACCCACCCACAAGGCCGCACCCCAAACAACCCAGGGGCGCGGGGAACTGCGCGCCCAGCCCCCACCGGCCCGCACCCGACAACTCACCCGCACCGGCCCGCACCTTCAAGCCGCCGGAATCACCGCAGACACCCGAAACCCACCCGCATCCGTAGGCCCCGAAACAAACACCCCGCCCAACGCAAGCACCCGCTCCCGCATCCCCACCAGCCCATTCCCCCCAGAGGGCAACCGCGCCGCAGCCGCAGAAGCCAGCTCAGGCGGCGGCTCATTCTCAACCTGCATCGCGATCTCCGACACCCGATGCGCAAGCCGTACATGCGTCTTCGCACCCGCCGCATGCTTGTGAACGTTCGTCAACGCCTCCTGCACCACCCGGTACGCGGTCTGCTCGATCTCCGCCGCATAAGAACGCGTCTCACCCTCCACGGACAGATCCACAGCCATCCCGGCCGCAGCCGACTGCCCGAGCAACTCATCCACGTCCGACAGACAGGGCCCGTCCCCCACACCCTCGTCGTCGACAGCCCGAGAAGCCGCAGCCGCAGCAGCCACCCCCACCGCAACCAACGGCACGGCCGCCGCCCGCTCCCGCGCGTCCCGCCCGTCCCCGCTCCTCAACACCCCGAGCATCTCCCGGAGTTCGGTGAGCGCCTGCCGCCCCATGTCCCCCACGAGCGCCGCGTTCTTGACGGCCTTCTCCGGATCCTTTCGGGCCACCGCCTGCAGCGCCGCCGCATGCACGACCATCAGACTCACCCGATGCGCGACGACGTCATGCATCTCCCGCGCGATCCGGGTCCGCTCCTCACCCCGCGCCCACTCGGCCCGCTCCTCGGCCCGCTCCGCGAGGAGTTGCAGCTCCCGCTCCAGGCTGTCCGCCCGCTCCCGGAGACTCTCCATCAGCCGGCGCCGGGCACCGACGTACATCCCGAGCAGCACGGGCGGCGCGGTCATCCCGACCGCGATGGAGATCGAGGCGAACGGGACGAACCAGTCCCCGAGTTCCCACGTCCCCCGCTGCATGTCCTGCCGTACCCGCACGAACATGACGATGAGCATGCCGAGGAAGGACATCCCGGCCAGCGACCCGATGATCCGGCGCGGCAGTTCGGACGCGGCGAGGGTGTAGAGACCCACGATGCCCATCAGGTAGCCCATCTGGGCCGGGGTGATGGCGATGGAGACGAGCACGACCGCGATCGGCCACTTCCGGCGGACGATCAGCGCCGACCCGGCCAGCACCCCGAAGACGACTCCCACCGCGGCCGGAATCCCCGCGTCGTGCGCGAACCGAACGCCTTCCGCCCCGCACTCCACGGCGGACCCCGCCGCGAGCCCCGTGTCCAGCACCGCACTGCGCCACCTGGTCCACCACCCCGGCCCTCCCCGGGCCGTGGCATGGTCTTCCCCCGTCGTGGTCATGCCTCCAGCCTACGGGCGCCGGCGCCCGGTTTTCCGGCGAGTTTCCGTGCACCGGCCTCCACCACAGCCCGTAATCGGACAGCCACGAACCGACTCACCCACGACAAGTCCCGTCGCACGGAGGGCATCGCGTACGGCATAGTGTTCTGTGCCCACTCGGCGACCAGGCTAAATGTCCGGTTCTCACGAGTTTGATCCCCCGTGGTGTAATTGGCAGCACCGTGGCTTTTGGTGCCATTTGTCCGGGTTCGAGTCCTGGCGGGGGAGCAAAAACCGATCACAACTGATCGACACCTGAGCAACCCCCTCCCCCAGCAACCCTCTTCGGGCCCTGACAGCTCTGTCAGGGCCCACTCTCATGTCCCCCATGAAACGCCCCGGTATCCTGCGAATGTCCACCCCCCAGCATTTCGAAGCCGAAGGGCAAACCCGTGAGCGCCATTCGCCCGGCAGCCGTCGTCGTCCTCGCAGCGGGTGAGGGCACCCGTATGAAGTCGGCCACACCGAAGGTCCTGCACGAGCTCTGCGGCCGGACCCTCGTCGGTCATGTGCTGGCCGCCGCCCGCGAGTTGGAGCCGGAGAACCTGGTCGTCGTCGTGGGCCACGCCCGCGAGCAGGTGACCGCGCACCTCGGCGCGACCGACCCCGGCGTACGGACCGCGGTCCAGGCCGAGCAGAACGGCACGGGTCACGCCGTACGCATGGCGCTCGAAGAGCTCGGCACCGTCGACGGCACCGTGGTCGTCGTCTGCGGCGACACCCCCCTGCTGCGCGGCGAGACCCTGCGCGCCCTCGCCGCCAACCACTCCGCCGACGGCAACGCGGTGACCGTCCTGACCGCCGAGGTCCCGGACGCGACCGGCTACGGCCGGATCGTCCGCGACGGCGCCTCCGGCGCGGTGACCGCGATCGTCGAGCACAAGGACGCCTCCGACTCGCAGCGCGCGATCCGCGAGATCAACTCCGGAGTCTTCGCGTTCGACGGGCAGTTGCTCGCCGACGCGCTCGGCAAGGTGCGCACCGACAACAGCCAGGGCGAGGAGTACCTCACCGACGTCCTCGGCATCCTGCGCGAGGCCGGACACCGGGTCGGCGCCTCCGTCGCGGACGACCACCGCGAGATCGCCGGCATCAACAACCGCGTCCAGCTGTCCGAAGCCCGCCGCATCCTCAACGACCGGCTGCTGACCGAGGCCATGCTCGCCGGCGTCACCGTCATCGACCCGGCGACGACCTGGATCGACGTCGACGTCACCTTCGGCCAGGACGCGATCGTCCACCCCGGCACCCAGCTGCACGGCACCACGCACATCGGCGAGGGCGCCGAGGTCGGCCCCAACACCCGCCTGACGGACACCACCGTCGAGGCCGGCGCCCGCGTCGACAACACCGTCGCCGTCAGCTCGCACATCGGCCCGGGGGCGTCCGTCGGCCCGTTCGCCTACCTCCGTCCCGGCACCCGCCTGGGCGCGAAGGGCAAGATCGGCACGTACGTCGAGACGAAGAACGCGACGATCGGCGAGGGCACGAAGGTCCCGCACCTCTCCTACGTCGGAGACGCGACGATCGGCGACTACACCAACATCGGTGCCGCCAGCGTCTTCGTGAACTACGACGGCAAGGACAAACACCACACCACCGTGGGGTCGCACTGCCGCACGGGTTCGGACAATATGTTTGTGGCACCCGTCACGGTCGGGGACGGCAGTTACACCGCCGCCGGCTCCGTGATCACGAAGGACGTACCGCCCGGTTCGCTGGCCGTGGCCCGTGGCCAGCAGCGGAATATCGAGGGTTGGGTGGCCCGCAAGCGTCCGGGCAGCGCGGCGGCGAAGGCCGCGGAAACCGCTTCCCGCCAGGGCGAGAGCGAGAACTGACCGGAAACGGGCGCGTCGAACACGGCGTACCGTGATAAACGCACACCCAGTTGAATGACCTCTGAGGAGACAGTGCTGTGACCGGGATCAAGACGACCGGCGAGAAGAAGATGATGTTCTTCTCCGGCCGCGCCCACCCCGAGCTTGCCAAGGAGGTCGCCCAGCAGCTGGGTGTCGGGGTAGTCCCGACGAAGGCCTTCGACTTCGCGAACGGCGAGATCTACGTCCGCTTCGAGGAGTCGGTGCGCGGTGCGGACTGTTTCGTGATCCAGAGCCACACGGCTCCCATCAACCAGTGGGTCATGGAGCAGCTCATCATGATCGACGCGCTCAAGCGCGCGTCGGCCCGCTCCATCACCGTCATCGTGCCCTTCTACGGCTACGCCCGCCAGGACAAGAAGCACCGCGGCCGCGAACCGATCTCGGCCCGCCTCATCGCGGACCTGATGAAGACGGCGGGCGCGCACCGCATCCTCACCGTCGACCTGCACACCGACCAGATCCAGGGCTTCTTCGACGGCCCCGTGGATCATCTCTTCGCCCTCCCGCTCCTCGCGGACTACGTGGGCTCCAAGGTCGACCGCAGCAAGCTGACCGTCGTCTCCCCGGACGCCGGCCGCGTGCGCGTCGCCGACCGCTGGTGCGACCGCCTGGGCGCGCCCCTCGCGATCGTGCACAAGCGGCGCGACAAGGACGTGGCGAACCAGGTGACCGTCCACGAGGTCGTCGGCGAGGTCAAGGGCCGCGTCTGCGTCCTGGTCGACGACATGATCGACACCGGCGGCACGATCTGCGCCGCCGCGGACGCCCTGTTCGCGCACGGCGCGGAGGACGTCATCGTGACGGCCACCCACGGCGTGCTCTCCGGCCCCGCCGCGGACCGCCTGAAGAACTCCCGCGTCAGCGAGTTCGTCCTCACGGACACCCTCCCCACCCCGGGCGAGGTCGGCGCCGACCTCGACAAGATCACGGTCCTGTCGATCGCCCCGACCATCGCGAGCGCGGTCCGAGAGGTCTTCGAGGACGGCTCGGTCACGAGCCTCTTCGACGAGCACTAGGCGCTCCGCTGGAAGGGCCGCGATATGCCGTCGATCGTCTGCGGCTTCGTCGTGGCTGGTCGCGCCCACGCGGCGGAGCCGCATATCGACACAGCCCCGCGCCCCTTTGGGGCGCTCGTGAACCGGCGCTTCAAGAAGATCGATTTCCGGTACGGCCTCCCTGCCGAGTAAGCTGCCCAAGTTGCTCGGCGAGGGAGGCCGTACCGCTTCGCAAGAAGTTCGTACGGCGGTCCGTTATCGACGCGCTCTTCGTAGCAGGCCGATGTTCGGCCGGGTGACCACCTTCCCCGACTGTTCTACGAGGAGTGACCATGGCCGACGTCAAGCTCGCCGCCGAGACCCGCACCGAGTTCGGCAAGGGCGCCGCACGCCGTATCCGCCGTGACAAGAAGGTCCCCGCCGTGGTCTACGGCCACGGTGTCGACCCGCTGCACATCACCCTGCCGGGCCACGAGCTGCAGCTCGCCCTGCGTACCCCGAACGTCCTGCTCACCCTGGACATCGAGGGCACGACCCAGCTCGCGATCCCGAAGGCCGTCCAGCGTGACGCCATCAAGGGCTACCTGGAGCACGTCGACCTGCTCACCGTGAAGAGCGGCGAGAAGGTCACCGTCGAGGTCTACGTCCACACCGAGGGCGAGCTGGCCCCGGGTTCGTTCCTCCTTGAGCACGTGCTGAGCACGATCACCGTCGAGGCCGAGGCCACGCACATCCCCGAGTCGGTCACCGTGTCCATCGCGGGCCTGGAGGCCGGTGCGGCCATCGCCGCCAAGGACATCCCGCTCCCGGCCGGCACCACGCTGGCGATCGACGAGGACGCGGTCGTCCTCCAGGTCCTGGCCGCCCAGGCGGAGGAGGCGTCCGCGGACGCCGACGCCGAGGCCACCGAGGCCTGATCCGCACCGCTCACCGTTTCGTCAGCCGCTGTTCCCACCGGGAGCAGCGGCTGGCGCGTATCGATGGAGACATGGACGTGACGACCGACGCCAACGCCCCCTGGCTGATCGTGGGACTCGGCAACCCCGGCCCCGAGTACGCCAACAACCGGCACAACGTGGGCTTCGTGGTGGCCGACCTGCTCGCCGAGCGGATCGGCGGCAAGTTCAAGCGGGCCGGTAAGGCACAGGCGCAGGTCCTGGAGGGCCGGATCGGAGCGCCGGGTCCGGCGAGCCGCCGGGTCGTCCTGGTCAAGCCGACGTCGTTCATGAACCTGTCCGGCGGCCCGGTCAACGCGCTGCGCGACTTCTACAAGGTGCCGCTCGCGAACGTCGTCGCTGTGCACGACGAACTGGACATCGACTACGGCACCCTCCGCCTCAAGCTCGGCGGCGGCGACAACGGCCACAACGGCCTGAAGTCGATGACGAAGGCGATGGGCCCGGACTACCACCGGGTGCGCTTCGGCATCGGACGCCCGCCGGGCCGTATGCAGGTCGCCGACTTCGTACTGAAGGACTTCTCCTCCACGGAACGCAAGGAACTGGACTTCCTGGTGGACCGGGCGACCGACTCCGTGGAGTGTCTGGTGAGCGAGGGCCTGGAACGGGCACAGAGCGCGTACAACTCCTGACTTGACCGACTTGTCAGTCACGGGAGTTGACCGCGCGTGCGGGTATGGCCAATGATCCCCGCCATGTCACCCGCAGCCTCCGCCTCCCCCGGCGCCTTCGCCGCCCTGAACTTCGGACGGCTCGCGGCGATGGGCACGGTCACCGTGCTGATCCTGATCGCCGGGCTGTGGGGCTCGTGGCCGACCGCGCACAACGTGATGCTGACCAAGGGCCGCGAGAGCGGCACGATCGAGGTCACCACGTGTGGCGACGACACCTGCACCGGCCCGTACACCCCGGTCTCGACGGGATCGAAGGCCCGCGCCAAGGTCGTCATCGAGCACACGGTCGCGGTGAAGAAGGGCCAGACGTACACCGTGGTCGTGAAGCCCGGCACCGACGAGGTCATGCGCTCCGGTCCCGCCGGCATCCTCTACGCCTGGGTCCCCCTCGGCGGCGCCCTGCTGCTCGCCTCGGTGGTGGTCGCGGGCGGGCTACGGCTGACCCGGGCCGCGTGGGTGCTGGCGGGGACAGGGATGGCCTTGCTGACGGCGGCGTTCCTGGCGCTCTGAACGACGGAGAAAAGCGAAAAAGGGTGCCCCCGAGCTGCTACGACAGCTCGGGGGCACCCTTCGTTCGGTCCGATCCGGTCAGCCGGTGTTGCGCAGGCCCGCCGCCACACCGTTGACGGTGAGAAGCAGGGCGCGGCTCAGCAGCGGGTCGGGTTCCGCACCCGCCGCCGCCTCGTCGCGCTGGCGCTTCAGCAGCGTCACCTGGAGGTAGGAGATCGGGTCGAGGTAGGCGTCGCGGATGGTGAACGTCTGCTTCAACACCGGGGTGGCGTCCAGCAGTTCGGTCTCACCGGTGACGCGGAGCACCTCGGCGACGGTCAGGTCGTGCTCGGCCCTGATCGTGTCGAAGACGTGCTTCAGTTCGTCCGGGACGAGGGTGTCGACGTAGTGCTGGGCGATCCGCAGGTCCGTCTTCGCGAGGGTCATCTCGACGTTGGAGATGAAGTTGCGGAAGAAGTGCCACTGGCCGTGCATCTCGTCGAGCACGGTGTCGAGACCGGCTTCGCGCAGCGCCTTCAACCCTGAACCCACGCCGTACCAGCCGGGCACGATCTGCCGGGACTGGGTCCAGCCGAACACCCACGGGATGGCGCGCAGTCCGTCGAGCGAGACGCCCGAGCCGGGGCGGCGGGAGGGCCGCGAGCCCAGGTGCAGATCGGCAAGCTGGTCCACCGGCGTGGAGGCGAGGAAGTAGGTCGGCAGGTCCGGGTCCTCGACCAGCCTGCGGTAGGCGGCGTGGGCGGCGTCGCTGACCAGGTCCATGGCCGCGTCCCAACGCGCGAGCGACTCGTCGGACTGGCGGGGTGAGGTGTGCAGGGCGGAGGCCTGGAGGGTGGCGGCCACCGTCAGCTCCAGGTTCTCCCTCGCCAGTGACGGCACCAGGTACTTATCGGAGATGACCTCGCCCTGCTCGGTCACCTTGATCTCGCCCTCCAGGGTGCCCCAGGGCTGGGCGAGGATCGCGTCGTGGGACGGACCGCCACCGCGGCCGACGGTTCCGCCGCGACCGTGGAAGAGCCGGAGCCGGACGCCGTAGCGGTGCGCCACGTCACGCAGCCGCCGCTGCGCCCGGTGGATCTCCCACTGACTGGTCGTAATACCACCGAACTTGGAGGAGTCCGAGTACCCGAGCATGACCTCCTGGACATCGCCCCGCAGCGCGACGAGCCGCCGGTAGGACGGGTCGGAGAGCATGTCCTCAAGGATGGTGTCGGCGGCCTTCAGCTCGTCCGTGGTCTCCAGGAGCGGCACGATGCCGACCTTCGCCCAGCCGGCGTGCAGGTCGATCAGCCCGGCCTCGCGGGCCAGTACCGCGGCGGCGAACACGTCGTCGGCGCCCTGACACATCGAGATGATGTACGACTCGATGACCTCGGGCCCGAAGACCGCGAGGGCCTTCTTGACGGTCTCGAAGACACCGAGGGTCTTCTCACCGGCCGCGTCGACGGGCGCCGGGGTGGGCGCCAAGGGCCTCCGTGACCGCAGCTCCTTGGCGAGCAGCTTGGCGCGGTACTCGCGGGGCATGTCGGAGTACCGCCAGGACTCCTCACCGAGCCGGTCGAAGAGCTGGCCGAGCGCGTGGTGGTGGGCGTCCGCGTGCTCGCGTACGTCCATGGTGGCGAGCTGAAGGCCGAACGCGCCGAGCGTGCGGATCGTACGGTCCATGCGGCCGTCGGCGAAGAGGCCGCCGCGGTGGGCGCGCAGGGAGGTCTGGATCAGGGTGAGGTCGTGCAGCAGCTCGGCGGTGCCGAGGTAGTCGCGGCCGTCCTCGTGCGGGGTGCCCTTGGCCAGGCGGCTCTTGGTGTTCTCCAGCTTCTGCCGGATGCAGGTGGCCTTGAGGCGGTACGGCTCCTCGGCGTTGAGGCGCTTGTAGCGGGGGCTGATCTCGGGCAGTCGCTCCAGGTCGATCCGGAGGGACTCCAGCAGCTCCTCCGTCGCGCCCGTGTAGCGGATGGAGTTGGAGAGGAAGCCGCGCAGCTCGTCGATCGTCTCCAGGGCGTCGTTGATGCCGTGCTCGTGCTGGAGGATCAGGACGTCCCAGGTGACCTGGGGCGTGACGTTCGGGTTGCCGTCGCGGTCGCCGCCGATCCAGGTGCCGAAGGTGAGCGGGCGGGTGTCGTCGGGCAGCTTGACGCCGACGCGCTCCAGCTCGGCGGTCAGGTCCTCCAGGACGTCGCCGACCGCGCCCGCGTGCAGCTCGTCGAGGTAGTAGATCGCGTTACGCGCCTCGTCCGCCGGCTCCGGACGCACGACCCGCAGCTCATCCGTCTGCCACACCAGGTCGATGTTCTCGGCGAGGCGGGTGTCGTAGCGACGGCGGTCGGACGCGATGACCGGGGTCTCCAGGAGCGCGGCGATGCGCCGGAGCTTGTTGAGGACCGACCGGCGCGCGGCCTCGGTGGGGTGCGCGGTGAAGACCGGGCGGACGTTCAGGTTCTTGACCGTCTCGCGCAGGTGCTCGGGGTCGGCGTCCTTGAGGCGGTCGGCCGTGCGGGCGAGGAGACCGCCCTCGGCGGCACGGCGGGCGCGCAGCTCGCGGCCGCGGTGCACCTGCTCGGTGACGTTGGCCAGGTGGAAGTAGGTGGAGAAGGCGCGGACCAGCTTGGCGGCGGTCTCCAACTCGGTGCCGCGCAGCAGCTCGGCGGCGGCCTCGCCGTCCTCCCGGGTGAGACGGCGGACCTTCTCGACCAGTTCGAGCAGCTCGGGGCCCTCCTGGCGGACGAGGGTCTCGCCGAGCAGATCGCCCAGGCGCCGGATGTCGGCGCGCAGCTCACTGCCGGTCGAGGTGGTGCTCGTGGTCAGGTCGTCGGCACTGCTCACAGGTGCGGCTCCTTGCAGTGTTTGAAGCTCGTCTGGAGGGAACCCGGACGGCGGTCCCGCGGCGGCTGCCGCATACGGGACGGACATCCGGGAAGAAAACAGAGCGGACCGCGCTGTCCGACCGACACCAAGGATAGGTGTCCACTCTGACGCGCGGTCTCACGGGCTTCGTCCACCGGTCGACGCGCTGCCATACTTACGTCGCCGTAGGTTACGGAACCGTAGGGAAGTCCATGCTGAACTGTTGCTGCCCGGCTCCCGCCGTCCGACGCTCCGCCTCCACCTCCGAACCCCACAGGGGACGCCCATGACCACGAGCTCCGATGTGATCGACGACGCCCCGCGGGCGAACGACGACGGCACTCCGCTGCCCGCCGCCACCCTGGGCGGCGAGAAGAAGGGGTCGCTGGAACAGATCACGCTCCTCCTCTTCATCACCGTCCCCTTCCTGGCCCTGCTCGCGGCGGTGCCGCTGGCGTGGAGCTGGGGCGGGGTGAGCTGGCTGGACCTCGGCCTGCTGGTGTTCTTCTACTACCTGGGCTGCCACGGCGTGACGATCGGCTACCACCGGTACTTCACGCACGGCTCCTTCAAGGCGAAGCGCCCGCTGCGGATCGCCGTCGCGATC
This sequence comes from Streptomyces colwelliae, assembly GCF_048158785.1. Lineage (NCBI taxonomy): Bacteria > Bacillati > Actinomycetota > Actinomycetes > Kitasatosporales > Streptomycetaceae > Streptomyces > Streptomyces colwelliae. The sequence goes on from NZ_JBLTJC010000123.1 coordinate 13,802, forward strand.
GCCGGGTCGATGGCGGTCGAGGGGCCGCTGGTGCGCTGGGTCGCCGACCACCGCAAGCACCACAAGTTCTCCGACGCGGACGGCGACCCGCATTCGCCGTGGCGCTACGGCGAGACGGTGCCGGCCCTGATCAAGGGCCTGTGGTGGGCGCACATCGCGTGGATGTTCGACGAGGAGCGCACCCCGCAGGACAAGTACGCGCCGGATCTGATCAAGGACAAGGCGATCCGGACGATCTCCCGCCACTTCATCTACTGGACGATGCTGTCGCTCGCGCTGCCGGCGCTGATCGGCGGGCTGGTCACGATGTCCTGGTGGGGCGCGTTCACGGGCTTCTTCTGGGGCTCGCTCGTCCGCGTGGCCCTGCTGCACCACGTCACCTGGTCGATCAACTCGATCTGCCACGCGGTCGGCAAGCGCCCCTTCAAGTCCCGTGACCGTTCCGGCAACGTGTGGTGGCTGGCGATCCTGTCCTGCGGCGAGTCCTGGCACAACCTGCACCACGCCGACCCGACGTCCGCGCGGCACGGTGTGGAGCGCGGCCAGCTGGACTCCTCGGCGCGGATCATCCGCTGGTGCGAGCAGCTCGGCTGGGCCTATGACGTGCGCTGGCCGTCACGCTCGCGTATCGATTCGCGCCGTATCTCCGGTACGGACGGCTCTCAGCCCCGGAAGGAGTCGGCGGAGGCGGCATGATTGACGCCGTGGCGACCGATCCCAGCAGCACCCCGAGCAACGAGAAGCCCCGACGCACGCGCCGTACCCGGATGACGGGAGCGGAGCGCCGGGCCCAGCTGCTCGAGGTCGGTCGCACGCTCTTCGCGACGAAGGGCTTCGAGGCCACGTCGGTGGAGGAGATCGCGGCGAAGGCCGGGGTCTCCAAGCCGGTGGTCTACGAGCACTTCGGCGGCAAGGAGGGCCTGTACGCGGTGGTCGTGGACCGCGAGATGCGCCGCCTGCTGGACATGGTGACCAGCTCGCTGACGGCCGGCCACCCCCGCGAACTCTGCGAACAGGCGGCCTTCGCCCTCCTCGACTACATCGAGGAGTACACGGACGGCTTCCGCATCCTGGTCCGCGACTCCCCCATCCCCCAGTCGACGGGTTCCTTCGCGTCCCTGATCTCGGACATCGCGACGCAGGTCGAGGACATCCTGGGCCGCGAGTTCAAGAGCCGGGGCTTCGACGCGAACCTCGCCCCGCTCTACGCTCAGGCCCTCGTCGGCATGGTCGCCCTGACCGGCCAGTGGTGGCTGGACGTCCGCCGCCCGAAGAAGGCGGAGGTCGCGGCCCATCTGGTGAACCTGGCGTGGCACGGGCTGGACGGGTTGGAGGCGAAGCCTCATTTGATAGGGCGCCGAAAAACCTGAGTGAACGTTCCTCTAGATTAACCTTGTGCAACACTGGGCTCATGACTGAGATCACGATCAGCGCGGCCCGCGCCCAACTCGGCGACCTGGTCCGCCGCGCCGCCCACAGCCGCGAGACCATCGCCCTCACGGACCACGGACACGTGGCCGCGCTCCTCGTCTCGCCGCAGGTGATAGAGGATCTCGAAGACGCCCTGGCCGTCGCGAACTACCAGCGGCGCAAGGCCGAGGGCACACTCGGCGAAGGCATCCCGCATGAGGAAGTCGGCCGGATTCTCGGGCTGCGCCCGTGACCTACCGCATCATCTGGGAGCCGAGCGCCACGAACACCGCGGTCCGGTTCCTCAAGGACGATCCGACCGGACTCGCTGCGGTCTACGAGGCCGTCGACGCACTCGCCGAGACCCCCCGCCCCGTCAACTCCGTCGCCTACGGCGTCGACATCCGGCGCCTCCGCGTCGGCGACTACCGCGTCCTGTACGTCATCGACGACGAAGTGATCCACATCCTCATCACCCACCTGGGCCGAACCGCCTGATCGCCTCCAGGAACTCCAGCCGGTTCCCCACCGGATCCTCCGAGTAGAAGCGCCGGTAACCGGGCAGGCCCTCGTCCCAAGTGACGGACGCCCCAAGGGACTTCAGCCGGGCCGCGTACGCCTCGATGCCGGTCACGCGGAGCCCGGGGTGCGCCTTCTTCGCGGGCCGGAAGTCAGTCTCGATGCCCAAGTGCAGTTGGACCGCCCCCGCCCCGAACCAGCACCCGCCCCGTGCCGCGAGCACAGGCGGCTTGGGGATCTCGGTCATGCCGAGGATGTCGACGTAGTACCGCCGCAGCGCGTCCTCCGATCCCGCCGGAGCCGCCAACTGCACGTGATCCACGGCCGCGAGCATCCCTCACGCCTCCTTGCGGGCCACCGCGAACAACCGCCGGAACGGGAGCACCGTGCCGTACTCCGCCGTCGGGTACGCCTCGCGGAGCAGGTCGCGGTACTCCGTCACGAACGCGTCCCGCGCCTCCGGGTCGTCCGCCAGGGCGGTCAGGGCCGGGCGGAGGCCGGTGCCCTTGACCCAGTCGAGGACGGGGTCGTCGCCGGGGAGGACGTGCTGGTACGTCGTCTGCCAGACGTCGGGGGCGCAGCCCAGGCGGGCCAGGTGGTCGAGGTAGACACCGGGGGCGTGGACCGAGTCCTCGCGGCGCAGGACCTCGCCGAGGCGGCTCTTCCAGCGGGCGCTGCCCGCCAGTTCGCGCATCAGGGCGTGCAGGGGCGCGTCGATGTTGTCCGGCACCTGGAAGGCGAAGGTGCCGCCGGGGGCCAGCGCGGCCACCCAGTCGCCGAACCGGTCGAGGTGCCCCGGCACCCATTGCAGCGCCGCGTTCGAGACGATCAGGTCGTACGTCTGCGTCGGCGCCCAGTCCGTCGCGTCCGCGTGGGCGAAGTCCAGGAGGCCGCCGCCGGGCGTGGGGCCCGCGTAGGGCTCGGTCTTCGCGAGCATCTCGGGTGAGTTGTCGTAGCCGGTGATGTGCGCGGTGGGCCAGCGGTCGGCGAGGACGGTGGTCACGTTGCCGGGGCCGCAGCCGAGGTCGGCGATGCGGGGCGCGGAGCCCGGCACGTCGGTGACGCGGGCGAGGAGGTCGGTGAACGGGCGGGCGCGGTGGCCGGCGTGGCGCAGGTACTGAGCGGGGTCCCAAGTCGTCATGCCCTCCACTCTCCTCGGACACTTATCTTGATGTCAAGAGACTCTGAATCGAGATAGTTGACTTCAAGAGACTTCATATCGACACAACCACTACACTGATCGTCATGGAGGACGAGGTCGATCGGCTTGTCGCAGCGTGGCGCCGGGAGCGCCCCGACCTCGACGTGGAGCCACTTGAAGTGCTCAGCCGGGTGAGCAGACTGGCCCGGCACCTGGACCGGGCCCGCCGGCTGGCATTCGCCGAGCACAGCCTGGAGCCCTGGGAGTTCGACGTGCTGACGGCGCTCCGGCGCGCGGGCAGCCCCTACCAGCTCTCCCCCGGCCAGCTGCTGACACAGACCCTGGTCACGTCCGGCACGATGACGAACCGTATCGACCGCCTGGCGAAGAAGGGCCTGGTCGAGCGGCTCCCCGACCCCAGCGACCGCCGGGGCGTGCTGGTCCGCCTCACCGAGGAGGGCCAGGACCGCGCGGACCAGGCCCTGGCCGGCCTGCTGGCGCAGGAGCGCGCGATCCTCGCGGAACTCTCCCGCGCCCAGCGGGGCGAACTGGCGGACCTGCTACGCCAGTTGACCGCCCCGTTCGACAACATCCCCGGTTAGGTCGACGGGTCCCACCCCTGCGCGCCGGGCGAGAGCCACCGCCGCGAGGGTGGAGTGGACGCCCAGTTTGCCGAGCACGTTTTGCATATGCGTCCGGACTGTGTGCGGGGAGAGGAACAGTCGCTCGGCGACCGCCTTGCGCCCCAGTCCGGCCACCATGCAGCGCAGCACTTCCCGTTCCCTCGGCGTGAGGGACTCCACGAGCCGCTCGCTCTCGGTGCGGTGCTTGCGGGCGGCCGTCAACTCCCGTAGGACGCCGGTCAGTAGGGCGGGTGGCAGGTGCGTCTCGTCGCGAAGCACCCCTCGGATGACGGTTAAAAGCCTGGACAGCGAGCAGTCCTTGGCGACCCAGCCGGAGGCCCCGGCCTGAAGCGCCAGCGCGGCCCGGCGCGGATCGTCCTTCTCGGCCAGCACGACCATCCGTACGCTCGGCTGCGCCGAACGGACCCCGGCGACCAGGGAGATCCCGTCCACCAGCCCGTCCTCGTTGCCCGCCTGAACAGGCACGGCGGGCCGGACGCCCGGCACGTTGCCGCCCAGATCGGCATCCACGAGCAGGACGTCGAATCTGCGGCCCTCGGCGTTCGCGCGCTCCATGCAGCGCAGCGCGGCGGGACCGCTGCCGGCCGCGGACACGTCGACATCGGGCTCGGCGGCCAGTGCCGCGGCGAGCGATTCGGCGAAGATGCGATGGTCGTCGACGACCAGGACTCGGATGCGAACCACGAAACCCCCTTCCCCAGGCTCCTGGTGGAGCAGGGGATACCTCATCGTCGGGAGACGAAGCGATGATTGCGGGTACGACGCCCGGGAGCGGCCTGAGCCGCACGGCCGCCGCCGTGCAGACACTGCTACCCCCACATCGGGCGTCGTACCCGACTTGTCTCGCCCCCTGATCAGCACCGGCCCCCACCGGTGCTGCTCACAGCGTACGGCCGGGGCGCAGCAGCGGAAGCTAATTTGCAGAACTGATTGTCCGGCACGTTTATGGTGAGCCGCATGTTTCGTATTGAGACGGAAGTCGACAAGGAGCGACGCGATCTGCTCCGCGCCCGGCTGCTCGAAACCAACACGGCCGCGTCGCCGGTGCTGCGCGCCCTGCGCGGAACCCCTCGCGAACGTGAAGTTCCGCTCCAGGTGTGGGCGTTGGACGCGACGGGCGGACTGGCGGGCGGGCTGGTCGGCCACACCTGGGCGGACTGGCTGCATGTGACGTACCTGTGGGTGGACGGCCGGCACCGCGGCACGGGTCTCGGCTCCCGTCTCCTCGCCGAGACGGAGCGCGTCGCCCGCGACGAGCGGGGCTGTGGGGCGGCCCGCCTGGAGACGTGGGACTTCCAGGCGCCGGAGTTCTACAAGAAGCAGGGGTACGAGGTGGTGTGTGTGATCCCGGACTATCCGCCGGGGATCACCGAGTACACCCTGACGAAGAAGCTGGGCCGAACGAACGTCAGGTGAACACATCCGAGGCGAACGAGACGCTCAGCCCAGTCTCATACTCTCCTCTTACCGTGCCCCGCATGAGCATGCTGCGGAAGCTGAACTCCAAGCTCGCCGAGACGACCGGCTACCAGATACGCCGGGTGCCCCCGCCGCCCGGCGCGCAGTCCGCGGGCTCCCTCGGGGCGATTCCCGCGCCGCGCGGTTCACGTCCCGCGCGCCCCGAACCCGTGCCGGTCCCGGTGCCGACGGTGGATCCGGCGGTCGACCGGTTGCTGGAGCGACCTGTGTTCATCCTGACCTCGGTGCGGTCCGGGTCGACGCTGCTGCGCATGATGCTGGGGGCGCACTCCCGGCTGCACGCCGCGCACGAACTCCATCTGACCGGTATCGAGGTCTACTTCAAGTCGGGCACCCCCACGGAACGGTCCCTGCGCACCCTGGGCCTGGGTCACGAGCAGTTGGAGGCGCTGCTCTGGGACCGGGCGCTCCACCGTGAACTGGTCAAGTCCGGCAAGCAGTTCATCGTCGAGAAGACCCCGGGCAACGCCTTCCAGTGGCAGCGCATCGCCGCGACCTGGCCGGACGCCCGCTTCGTCTTCCTGCGCAGACACCCGGGCGCGGTGGCCCGCTCCTGGCACGAGGCGGTACCGGACCGCACCCGCGAGGAAGCGGCCGAACGCGTCCTGAAATACATGGAGTCCATGCAGGAGGCCCAGGCCGAACTGGGCGGCCACACCCTCCGCTACGAGGACCTCACCACCGACCCGACCGCCGAACTCCGCTCGCTCTGCGCCTACTTGGACCTCCCCTACGAACCCGGCATGACGGACTACGGCAGCAGCCTGGAGGGCGCCGTCCTCGGCGGCGGCTTCGGCGACTGGAACGACAAGATCCGCTCCGGCCAGGTCCAACCGGACCGCCCGGCACCGGCGTTGGAGGAGATCCCGGGGGTGCTGCGGCCGATGTGTCGGGCGTGGGGGTATCTCTAGGCGAAGTGGCCGGTTGTGGCCCCGCGCCGACGCGGTTCCCTTAAAGTCCATGGCCGTGACATCCACTTCAGCCACCACCGCCGAGAGTCCCGGAACATCATCACTGTGGCGTGAGCCGGCGTTCGTGCTGCTCGCGACCGCGCGAACCGTGTCCGTGCTGGGCAACGGCTTCGCCGCCGTGGCCCTCGCCTTCGCGGTGCTCGCCCTGCCCGGAGCCAGTCCGGGCCGGCTGTCGCTCGTGCTGGCCTGCCAGGCGTTGCCGCAGCTGATGTTCATCCTGGTCGGTGGGGTCATCGCGGACCGCATGCCACGCGCCCGCCTGATGGCGCTCGCGGAGCTGATGGGTGCCGTGGCGTACACGGGTCTGGCCACGCTGGTGCTGACCGGGCACGCGCCGCTGCCCGCGATGTGCGTGCTGGCGGTGGCGGCCGGTACGGCCTCGGCCCTGTTCATGCCGGCGATGGACGGCATCGTGCCGCTGATCGTCCCCACCGAACGCCTCCAGCGGGCCAACGGCACACTGCGGGTGGGCACCAACAGCGCCCGGCTGCTGGGCCTGGCGCTGTCGGGTGTGACGGTGGCCCTGGTGGGCGCGGGCTGGGCACTGGCGTTGAACGCCGTGTCCTTCGTCGTCAGCGCGGCCCTCACGGCCCGCCTCCCGGTCGCCGTACGCCCGCCCAGGAAATCCTCCGGCTGGGCCGATCTCCGCGAGGGCTGGCGGGAGTTCGCGTCCCGCCAGTGGCTGTGGGCCGTGGTGGCCCAGTGGTCGATCGTGGTGGCGGCGCTCAACGCGAACGTGGGAGTCCTCGGCCCGCTGACCGCAGACCGCTACCTCGGCGGTCCCCGCGCCTGGTCGGTCATCGTCGCCGCGCAGGCCCTGGGCACGATCGCCGGCGCGGGCCTGGCCGCCCGGGTCCGGGTCCGCCGCCCGATCCTGGTGGCCGTCCTCGCCACCTTCCCGGCGGCCGTCCCGATCGCCCTCCTCGCCGTCCGGGCCCCGGTCTGGCTGATCGCCGCCGCGATGTTCACCGCCGGGATCTCCAACGACGTCTTCGGTGTCCTGTGGTCCACGACGATCCACCGCGAGATCCCCGAGGAGTCCCTCTCCAGGGTCAGCTCCTACGACGGCTTCGGCTCCCTGGCCTTCGCCCCACTGGGCCTGCTCATCGCCGGCCCACTCGCGGCGACCGTGGGCCTGGGCCACACCCTCGCGGGGTGCGCGGCCCTGGTGGTCCTCGCCACGATCGCGGCACTGCTGACCCCGGGGGTGCGGGGGCTGCGCAGCACCTCGTGAGGGAGGAGGGCGGGCCGTGGACATGGGACTCTCGTGCTGGACGCGGTGACGAAGTGGCGCGGCTCAGGGCGCTAGTCCACAGCGCGCTGCCCCGGCTGGCCGAGAGTGTCGCCGCCGACGATCCCGTCTGCGACGACGCCCCCGGGTGAGCGGGACGCCCCGGCAGCCCGGGGCGTCTTCGCGAGTGGCCCGTCAGCTCAGGCGTCGTGCCCCCGCCGAAGGGACCGCCGGGAACACGCGCGGCGCCGTGTAACCCGCCGCCGCGAACGCCTCCTCGACCGCCTTCGTCACCGTGTCCGCCTCCGAGGCCTCGACCAGGACGACCGCCGAGCCGCCGAAGCCGCCGCCCGTCATCCGGGCGCCCAGCGCACCCGCGCCGACCGCCGTGTCGACCACGAGGTCCAACTCCGGGCAGGAGATGCGCAGATCGTCGCGGAGGGAGGCGTGGCCCTCGGTCAGGACCGGGCCGATCGCGCGGACGTCTCCCGCGTCCAGCAGGTTGATGACCCGGTCGACGCGGTGGTCGTCGGAGACGACGTGGCGGACGTAGCGCCGCACCCGCTCGTCGGAGAGGCGGGCCAGCGAGGACTCCAGGTCCTCGTACGCCACGTCCCGCAGGAAGGGGACGCCGAGTTGGCGCGCGCCCTCCTCGCAGCCCTCGCGGCGTTCCGCGTACGCGCCGTCGCCCAGCGCGTGCTTCACGCGGCTGTCGACGACCAGCAGCGAGAGGCCCTCGGACGCGAGGTCGAAGGGGATCTGACGGATCGACAGGTCGCGGCAGTCGAGGTGGAGCGCGTGGCCCTCCTCGCAGCAGGCCGAGGCCGTCTGGTCCATGATGCCGCAGGGGACGCCGACGAAGTCGTTCTCCGCGCGCTGCGAGAAACGCGCCAACTCCGGGCCCGTCAGGCCCAGTTCGAAGAGGTCGTTCAAAGCCAACGCCGTGACCACCTCCAGCGCCGCCGACGACGACAGGCCCGCGCCCGTCGGGACCGTGGACGACAGGTGGATGTCCGCGCCCGTCACCTCGTGGCCCGCCTCGCGCAGCACCCACACCACGCCGGCCGGGTACGCGGCCCAGCTGGTGTTCGTGCGCGGGGCGAGTTCCCCGACGTGCAGTTCCACGACCGGGCCCTCGATGTCCGCCGAGTGGAGGCGCAGGACGCCATCCGTACGGCGGGACACCGCCGCCACCGCCGTGTGCGGCAGGGCGAGCGGCATCACGAAGCCCTCGTTGAAGTCGGTGTACTCGCCGATCAGGTTGACCCGGCCCGGCGCGGCCCAGACGCCCTCGGGAGCCGTCCCGTACAGCTCCTCGAAGCCCTCACGTACACCCACGTGCGATCCCTAGCCCTTCGATACGTTCTGCGCGAACGCCCACGCGTCCGCGACGATGCCCGCGAGATCCGCGCGGGACGGGTTCCAGCCGAGGCGCTCCTTGGCCCGGGTCGCCGAGGCCACCAGGGTCGCCGGGTCGCCGCCGCGGCGCGGGGCGACGACCTCGGGGATCGGGTGCCCGGTGACCTGGCGTACGGTCTCGATGACCTGGCGGACGGAGAAGCCTTCGCCGTTGCCCAGGTTGCAGATCAGGTGCTCGCCCGGGGTCGCCGCCTTCAGCGCGAGCAGGTGTGCGTCGGCCAGGTCCGCGACGTGGATGTAGTCACGGACGCAGGTGCCGTCCGGCGTCGGATAGTCCTCGCCGAAGACGGAGATCGCGTCGCGCTTGCCCTGGGCGACCTGGAGCACGAGCGGGATCAGGTGCGACTCGGGCTCGTGCCGCTCGCCGCAACTGCCGTACGCACCGGCCACGTTGAAGTAGCGGAGGGATACGGCTCCCAGCCCGTGCGCCGCCGCCTCACTCGTGATCATGAAGTCGACCGACAGCTTCGACGCGCCGTAGGGGTTCGTCGGGGAGGTCCGGGTGGTCTCGACGATCGGGACCTCGTCCGGCTCGCCGTACGTGGCGGCCGTAGAGGAGAAGACGAGCTTGCGGACGCCCGCCTCGCGCATGGCCGCCAGCAGGGCCATCGAGCCGCCGACGTTGTTCTCCCAGTACTTCTCCGGCTTGACGACGGACTCGCCGACCTGGGAGAACGCGGCGAAGTGGAGGACCGCTTCGTACGAGGAGTCGAGCCACTTGGCCGCGTCCCTGATGTCGCCCTCGATGAACGACGCACCCGCCGGGACCCCCTCGCGGAAGCCCGTCGAGAGGTTGTCCAGGACGGTGACCTCGTGGCCCGCCTCCAGCAGGTGCTGGGCGACCACGCTGCCGACGTAACCCGCGCCGCCCGTGACCAGGTACTTACCACTCATCAACTCGCTACCTCTCGCAGTCGCTCGGCCGCGAACTCCGGCGGCACGTCGTTGATGAACACGCTCATGCCGGACTCGGAACCCGCGAGGAACTTCAGCTTGCCGGACGTACGGCGAATGGTGAAAAGCTCAAGGTGGAGCGCGAAGTCGTCCCTGCTCACACCGTCGAACTCCTCCAGCGTGCCGAACGGCGCCTGGTGCCAGGCGGAGATGTACGGCGTCGGAGGCTCGCCCGCCCCTTCTTTCCCTCCATCCCGCCCATCGAAGATCCGGTCGAAGCGCCTCAAGAGTTCCAGATAGACCTTGGGGAACTCTGTGCGGGCCGCCTCGTCCAGACCGAGCAGATCGGGCACCCGGCGCTTGGGATACAGGTGGACCTCGTAGGGCCAGTGCGCCGCGTACGGCACGAAGGCGACCCAGTGTTCACCCTCAAGGACGACCCGCTCACCGGCGAGTTCCCGCTCCAGGACCGAGTCGAAGAGGTTCTCACCGCCCGTCGCCTCCTTATGAGTTGCGAGTGAACGCAACATCAGCGCGGTGCGCGGGGTGGTGAAGGGGTAGGCGTAGATCTGGCCGTGGGGATGACCGAGCGTCACGCCGATCTCTTCGCCGCGGTTCTCGAAACAGAAGACCTGCTCGACGGAGGGAAGATGCGACAGCTCCGACGTCCGGTCCGTCCACGCGTCGAGGACGAGGGCCGCCTGCTCCTCGGTCAGCGAGGCGAAGGACGCGTCGTGGTCGGAGGTGAAACAGACCACCTCGCAGCGGCCGGAGTCCCCGGCCAGCGAGGGGAAACGGTTCTCGAACACGGCGACGTCGTACGACGAGTCCGGGATCTCGCTCAGCCGGTCGCCCGTCGTCGGGCAGAGCGGGCACTGGTCGGCCGGCGGGTGGTAGGTGCGGCCCTGGCGGTGCGAGGCGATCGCCACCGAGTCGCCGAGCAGCACGTCCCGCCGTACCTCCGAAGTGGTGACCGTGCGCTCCAGCGGGCGTCGGTCCACCGCGTCGCGCACGGTGTCGTCCCGCAGGTCGTAGTAGATGAGCTCACGACCGTCGGCCAACCGGGTCGAGGTCTTCTTCACGCCGGGCTCTCCATCCGTACGTACATCCACGCTTCACACAGAACCAAACACAAAACCCAACACAGAACCGAACACATCAAACCACAAATCCCCCCAGCCGTCACCATCAGAATCAAACAAAGAACACCAAAATAAGAACATCAAACAAGGTGAGCGCTTGATGCAGACCCCCACCTCTCTCGCCGCCGAGCTACGGCTCCCCACCAACGGGCTCGACTACACGATCCTGGCGATCTACTTCGTGGTCGTCCTCGGTATCGGCCTGGCCGCCCGCCGATCGGTGAAGACCAGCCTCGACTTCTTCCTCTCCGGGCGCTCGCTGCCCGCCTGGATCACCGGTCTCGCCTTCATCTCGGCCAACCTGGCCGCCACCGAGATCCTCGGCATGGCCGCCAACAGCGCCCAGTACGGCGCCTACACCGTCCACTGGTACTGGATCGGCGCCATCCCCGCCATGGTCTTCCTCGGCCTGGTGATGATGCCCTTCTACTACGGCTCGAAAGTGCGCTCGGTCCCCGAGTTCCTGCTGCTGCGCTTCGACAAGGCCGCACACCTGCTGAGTTCGATCCTGTTCGCCTTCGCCGCGATCCTGATCGCGGGCGTCAACCTGTACGCCCTCGCGATCGTCGTCGAGGCGCTGCTGGGCTGGCCGCAGTGGGTGGCGATCGTCGTCGCCGGTGCCTTCGTGCTCGCGTACATCACCCTCGGCGGGCTGTCGTCGGCGATCTACAACGAGGTCCTCCAGTTCTTCGTGATCCTGGCGGCCCTCATCCCGATCTCCTACCTCGGTCTGAAGAAGGTCGGCGGCTGGGACGGGCTGACCCACAAGCTCGACGCGGCCCACGGCCACAACTTCACCACCGCGTGGGGCGGCACCGGCATCGGCAGCGTCAACCCGCTCGGCGCGAACTGGCTGACCATCGTGCTGGGCCTCGGCTTCGTGCTGTCCTTCGGCTACTGGACGACCAACTTCGCGGAAGTCCAGCGCGCACTCTCCGCGAAGAACCTGTCCGCGGCCCAGCGCACCCCGCTGATCGCCGCGTACCCGAAGGTCTTCATCGTGTTCCTGGTGATGATCCCGGGGCTGGTCGCCGCGGCGCTCGTCCCGAAGATCGGCACCAGCGGCTCGGACCTCCAGTACAACGACGCGATCCCGTACCTGATGGAACAGCTGCTGCCCAACGGCGTCCTCGGCATCGCGGTCACCGGTCTCCTCGCCGCGTTCATGGCGGGCATGGCGGCCAACGTGTCGTCCTTCAACACGGTGTTCACGAACGACATCTGGGCGAAGTACGTCGTAAAGGACCGCGAGGACGAGTACTACGTGCGCTTCGGCCGCCTGATCACGGTGATCGGCGTAGCGGCGTCGGTAGGCACAGCCTTCCTGGCGTCCTCGTTCTCGAACATCATGAGCTACCTCCAAACACTCTTCTCCTTCTTCAACGTCCCGATGTTCGTCGTCTTCATCGTCGGCATGTTCTGGAAGAAGGCCACGCCGAAGTCCGGCTTCTGGGGCCTGCTCGCGGGCACGGTGACGGCGATGGTGAACTACTTCTGGATCTACAAGCAGGGGATCATCGCCATCCCCTCCGACCAGGGCGCCAACTTCGTCTCCGCGATCGCCGGGTTCGTCGCCGGTGCGGTGGTCATGTTCGCCGTCTCCCTGTTCACCCAGCCCAAGCCGGCCGAACAGCTCCAGGGCCTCGTCTACGGCACGACCAGCCCCGGCATGACCGAGGCACCGGCCGCCGGCGACGACGCCTGGTACCGCCGGCCCGCCCTGCTCGGCTGGGGCGCGGTGATCCTGGCCGCCCTCTGCTACATCCCGTTCTCGTTCTAGTCGCGGGAGGATTGAGAGACCATGTCTGAAAACTCCGGACACTCCGGACACTCAGAGCACGACGTCCAGCGCGAGGTCAGCGAGCTGGAGGGCAAGTCGACGACCGCGTCCCGTCTGTTCGATCTGCGGCTGATCATCGGTGGGCTGTTCGTCGTCTACGGCGTGATCGTCACGATCGCGGGGATCAGTCCGTCGGACTCGTCACTGGACAAGTCCGAGGGCGTCAACATCAACCTGTGGACCGGGATCGCGATGTTGCTGCTGGGGATCTTCTTCCTGGGGTGGCTGAAGTTGCGACCAGTACCTCCGGTGGAAGTGACTACGGAGGAGGAAGAGGGGGCTTAGGTCGTCTGCCGGGTGCGGGTGAGCTGTGGCTGGTCGCGCAGTTCCCCGCGCCTGCCTCCGGCGGATTCCACGGGGAGGGAAGAGGGGGCCTGGACCGTCTGCCGAGTGCGGGTGCGTCGTGGCTGGTCGCGCAGTTCCCCGCGCCCCTTAGGCATCCGGGCTCGCCGTGTTGGTCAGTGGGCCTGCGCGGTCCAGCAAACCCGTCCTTGCCGCCAGTGCCGCCGCCTCCAGCCTCGACCCCACCCCCAGCTTCATCAGCACCCTCTGCACATGCGTGCGGGCCGTTGACGGGGCGATGCCCATGCCCGCCGCGATCAGGCGGGTGTCCTCGCCGTCTGCCACCCTGACCAGGACTTCCACCTCCCTTGGTGTCAGCATCTGGAGCAGGCGTTGGCCCTCGTCGTCCGGCTGGGCCGCTGGGTTCAGCAGCTCGCTGAAGGCGCCCTGTAGCAGCTGTGGGGCTACGGCCGCCTCGCCCGCCCTTGCCTTCATGATGGCGCGTTCCACGCCCTCGATGCGCTCGTCGTGGCGGACGTAGCCCGAGGCGCCTGCCGCGAAGGCCGCCGCTATGCCTCGGGGGCTCGGGACCGGGCCCAGGACCAGGACCGCCACCTGTGGACGCTCGCGCTTGATCTTCACCACCGGGTCGAAGATGCCCGGCTCGGCCGGTGTGGCCGTACCGATCAGGCACACCTCGGGGGCGCGGGTGATCACCAGCTCCGCCGCGCCCGCCGCTGGTGCCGCCGCCGCCAGCACCCGGTGTCCCCGCAGCTTCAGTGCCGAGGCCAACGCCTCGGCGAGCAACCGGTGGTCGTCGACCACCATCAGCCGCACTCCCATCGAGCAACCCCCCAGTCCCCCCAATGGATGCCCACTATGGATGCCCAC
>NZ_JBLTJC010000124.1:0-27593 GCF_048158785.1 Streptomyces colwelliae
ACCGGAGTTGCGCACGGCGAACCGGTCACCGGCCTCTCCCTGTACGAACGTCCGCCCGCCCGTCGCGCCGAACAGCGCGAAGTTCCCGACGAGGACGTTCCCGCCGCGCTCGGTGCTGCCGCCGCCCATCGGCCCGGCGTCCTACGCGGCGCTGTGCGACGCCGTGGTGCCCGTAGCCGTGGTGGCCCACGACTGACACGTACGTCGTCGGAGCGGCAAGCGGCTGACGCACATGACCCGTGCCCGTCCGTGCGAGAGAGACGGACGGGCACGGGAAGGCCGAATGTCAGGCTTCGGTCGGCTGGTCGACGGAAACGAGTAGGAGACCGGTGACCAGGTCCGGGTGGATGCGGACTGCGTAGTCCATTGGCTGGCGTACCCAGGGGTGCAACAGCGCCTGATATCGGACTAGTTCGCGGACGTCGGTGACCAGGTGAGCGTATCCGGTGACCACGACGCTCCAGCCGAGGTGCGTGTCGGGGTCGATGGCGTCGGCTTCGTAGGCCACGACGACTCCCGGGCCGTCGGCCTGGAGCGTGCGCGAGGTCAGGGCCGCGCCCTCGTGTGTGCGGATGACGATGTTCCCGTCGTCCACGATGTGGTTCACCGGGCGGATGGTCGGCAGCGCCTGCCGGGTGAAGGCGATCCTCCCCATGGGCACGCTGCCCAGCAGCCGCAGTGCCTCCGCGCCGTCGACCTCGACGGTCCGGAGCTGCAGCTCCGCGGCGGCCGGCTGCTCTCTGCCCGGGGCCTCGGGAGGCCGCCCAGCGGGTTCTTCGCTCACTGCTCGATGTCTCCGGCCTGCGGCCCACCGGAGCACCCGGGTGGCGGCCGGCAGGTGGGGCGTCTGGGGTTGATCAGGCCATTCGAGCCGCTCCGGTACTGGTCGGGCTAGGGCCGTTCGGCCCTGGAACGTATCCGATCGGCCCTTTGCCCGAAGTCCGCCGCGCGGGCGGCAGGCCGTTCCCCGTCCCCGATGACGGGGCTGTCGCCCGGAGCATGCCTCACGGTTCCTGTCGACCGTCCGTCGGGCCGCCGCGCCACGGGGGCGGGGTGGCCGACCTGCGGGCCGTGTCCTCGCGGTGCACCACACGGTCCAGGCGGGTGCGTAGTCGGTCCTGCAACCGGTCCGCGAGCTCGTGCGCGCTCGCCTCCCGCGCATGGACGACGAGAAGATCGCTTCCCACCCGTATCTCGGCCCCGGCCGACCACGGCTGCTCGGCGTGGTGTGCCGCGGCCCTGGCGATCCGCACCTCGCCGCCTACGGGAGCTACCCCCGGGCGGTCGAGGACCGCGCTCAGCTTGGCCCGCAGGTAGGTGAGTGCTTCCTCGTCCACGTCCCCCTCGGTCCGTACCTGTACGGCCGCGGGCGAAGAGGTCTGGCCGCCGGTGTTCTTGAGCGTCATCTGCTCCACTCCTTTGATCGTTCGTCGGCGGTTCCAGACTGGCCCCGGTGCCGAGGGTGCGCCCAGGGCCGCTTGGCCCTGTGTACGGGCCGGTAGGCCCCGCTCCCGCGTCGTCGGACCGCTCGGGCCGAGCTCGGCGTCGGGCGTGTCATCGCCACGCGGGCCAGGGACCACACGGGGAGGAGGGGCCATTGAATGAATCCCTGGTCCCGGACTTTGCTCAAGGGACGTGAGCCCATTTCCCCACCGACTCGGGGCGGCTACCGTGGCACATGACCGGGCTGGTCGGCCGGCTGTGTGGTTATCGGATCTGGAGGATCGCCGGTGGTAAGCCCCGAGGAGTCCCGGGAGTCCCGGGAGGCCCGGGTCCGGCTGCCGCAGTTGAAGATGGACGAGCTGCTGGAAGAGCTGCAGGCTCGTCTGGATGTGGCTCGAGGTACGCGTGACCGGGTGCACAGCCTGCTGGAGGCGGTGCTCTCGGTCGGCCGGGAGCTGGACCTGGAACAGGCGCTGCACAGCATCGTGGAGGCGGCGGCGGTCCTGGTCGACGCGGAGTACGCCGCGCTCGGTGTGATCACACCGGACGGCAAGGCGCTGTCGGCGTTCCACACGATCGGCGTCACCGAGGAGCAGATCGCCGAGATCGGTCCCTACCCGGAGGGTCACGGGATCCTGGGCGAGCTGATCCGGCACCCCGAGCCGCTGCGGCTCGCGAAGATCTCCCAGCACTCCGCGTCGTACGGTTTCCCGCCCAACCACCCGCCGATGAACACCTTCCTCGGGGTCCCCATCCGGGTGCGCGAGCACGTCTTCGGCAACCTGTACCTGACGGAGAAGCGCGGTGGGGCACAGTTCGACGAGGAGGACGAGTCGGTCCTGTCGACGCTGGCCGTGGCGGCCGGTGTCGCGATCGACAACGCCCGTCTGTACGAGGAGTCCCGGCTGCGTGAGCGCTGGTTGCAGGCCACCGCGGAGATCACCCACAGCCTGATGTCCAGTGGTGCGCGTACCGACGTCCTTGCCCTGATCGCCGAGCGGGCCGGCGAGATCACGGGATCGGCCCTCGCGGCGGTGGCGCTGCCGATGGAGGGCACCGGGTCGCTCGCCGTGGAGCTCGCCGTGGGGCTGGACTCCGAGGCGCATCAGGGGCTCATCCTGTCCATGGACCGCAGCCTGATGGGGCTGGCCTTCTCCAGCGCCGCCCCCGTCACCAGCGCGGACGTGGGCAACGACGGCCGCATCTCGTTGGATCCACCGCGTTTCGGGGGACTCGGCCCCGCCGTGGCCGTACCCATCGGCACGGGTGAGGCAGGCGTGCGCGGCGTCGTCCTGCTGGCGCGGGAGGCCGGGCGACAGCCCTTCTCGGCGACGGAGACCGAGACCCTCCAGGACTTCGCCGCCCAGGCGGCCGTCGCCATGGAACTGGCCGACCACCGTCGGGACGCGCAGGAGATCGCGGTTCTCCAGGACCGTGACCGCATCGCCCGCGACCTGCACGACCTCGCCATCCAACGGCTGTTCGCGACGGGCATGACGTTGCAGAGCGCCGGCCGCTTCATCGAGCACGAGGAGGCCGCCGAACGCGTGGCGCGGGCGGTGGACGACCTGGACGAGACCATCAAGATCATCAGGTCTACGATCTTCGGTCTGCGGGCGCGTGACGGTGGCGCCGGGACGGGGCTGCGGGCTCGTGTCGTGCGCGCGGCCGGTGAAGCCGCTCCCGTGCTCGGCTTCGCACCCAGCGTGCGGATGGAGGGCCTGGTCGACACCGACGTGCCGCGGGAGACCGCCGACCATGTGATCGCCGTGCTGTCCGAGGCGCTGACCAACATCGCCCGGCACGCCCACGCCGGCCGCGCCGACGTCGCCCTGGTGACCGACGGCCGCGAGGTGCGTCTGTCGGTCACCGACAACGGGGTGGGCATCCCGGCCGAGGGCCGCCGCAGCGGACTGCGGAACATGGAGGAGCGGGCCCGGCAGCTGGGCGGAGAACTGGCGTGGACCACTCCGCGGGGCGGCGGCACCGCGCTCGTGTGGAAGGTCCCGGTGCCCGGTAAGTAGGCGCTGCTCCGCCACCGTAGATCTCCCCTCCCAAGTCCTGACCGGATCGCGGACATCGGACGTCATCCAGCTGCTGCTTCCCCGCGCCCGGCGTACCGGCGACCGCCCAGTGCGGTTTTCCGCCGGTCAGTCCTCGCGTGGGCCCGAGGGACCCAGCCGCCGGGGCCGTTCGGCCTCTGCACCCCGGCCCGATATACGACTGAGGTGGGGTGTGACGGATCCGGAGAAGGCACGTGGGAGGTGCGATGGAAGCTCCCGTCACCACCTCGGTTCACGCTCTGCGCACGGCACACGAGCAGTTCGTGACCACGCCCGGAGCGTTGCCCCAGGTACGAGACCTGATCGCCGACTCGTGGCGGCGCTGCGCGGTGCGCGGCGTCCACTCCGACGGCAGTCGGCTCCCGCCGCTGCGCGCGACCGCCGCGGAACTTACCGCGTACCGGCGCGCCCATCCGCTGGCCTTGGTCCTGCCCCTGTTCCGGGAACTCCTGGGGGCCGGTGCCGCCGACGACGGGCACGTCTTCGCGGTCGCCGACGCCGACGGCACCCTGCTGTGGGTCGAGGGCGACACCGCGACGATCGAACGCGGTGAGCGGATGCACTTCGCCGAGGGAGCTGTCTGGTCCGAGGCCCGGGCGGGAACCAACGCCCCAGGCACCGCACTGGAGTTGGGGCGCCCCGTCCAGATCGTGACCGGCGAGCACTACAGCTCCGCCGCGCACGCGTGGTCCTGCGCCGCAGCCCCGATTCGCGACCCGTCCACCGGACGCATCCTCGGCGTCATCGACCTCTCCGGCGGCGGCACCATCGCCACACCCCCGGCACTGGCCGCAGTACGAGGAGCGGCCCTCGCCGCCGAGGCGCACCTTGCCCCGACGACGGCAATACGTATGGCGACGTCGGTCTCCGATCAGAACGGCGTACGGCTGAGTGTGCTGGGCCGGGACAGCGCCCTGCTGGAGCACGGTGGGCGCGTCCTGCGGCTGAGCCCACGACACAGCGAGATCGTGCTGGCGCTCGCCCTGGCCGGCCACGGAGTGATGGGGGACCGGCTGGCAGTGGAGCTGTCGGACCGTGAGGTGCCGCCCTCGACGCTGCGGGCCGAGATGACCCGGCTGCGTGCCGTCCTCGGTTCCGCCCTGCTCGGTTCGCGGCCGTACGCGCTGCTGTGCCCGGTGCGGACCGACCTCGGCGAGGTCTCCGCGCTGCTCGCCGAGGGGCGGGTGGCGCAGGCTCTCGCCCGTTACCCGGGTCCGCCGCTGCCGCGCTCCGACGCGCCGGTCGTGGTGGAGCAACGGCGGTGTCTGGAACAGCAGCTGCGCGGTGCCGTCCTGGGCAGCGGCGATCCCGCGCTGCTGCGCCGTTGGGTGGACGCCGACTGGGGAGCCGACGACAGCGTCGCGTGGTCGGCGCTCGCACGCACCCTGCCGAACGGATCGCCACAGCGCGCCGCGGCCGCGGCCAGGGCCCGCGGACTGGACTTCGCTGAGGCCCTTCCGTCGCAGGTCGGAAGGCATGCAGCGGTGTTGCAGCGTGCACGTTCCTAGCGTGTTGAGCATCACCACGACGGTCGTGATGAGAAAGGGGACGGTCATGAAGTACCAGCCTCCGGGCCGGGACGGCAGCCCCGTGGATGTCGCGCCCCGCTACGAGAACTTCATCGGCGGCAAGTGGCAGGCACCCACCACGGGCCAGTACTCGCCCAACCTGTGCCCCGCCACCGCCAAGACGATCTGCGAGGTCCCGAAGTCCGGACCCGAGGACATCGAACTCGCGCTGGACGCCGCGCACTCCGCACAGCCCAAGTGGGGCGAGGCGTCCACCACGCAGCGTGCCGCCGCCCTCAACGCGGTCGCCGACGCCATCGACGCCCACCGCGAGGAACTGGCGATCGCCGAGAGCTGGGAGAACGGCAAGCCGGTCCGCGAGACCCTCGCGGCCGACATCCCGCTCGCCGCCGACCACTTCCGCTACTTCGCGGCCGCGATCCGCGCCGAGGAGAGCTCGATCACCGAGATCGACAAGGACCTGATCTCCTACCACTTCCACGAGCCGCTGGGCGTGGTCGGCCAGATCATCCCGTTCAACTTCCCGCTGCTGATGGCCGCGTGGAAGCTGGCCCCGGCGCTCGCCGCCGGCAACGCCACGGTGCTCAAGCCCGCCTCTCCGACCCCGTGGTCGATCCTCAAGCTGATGGAGGTCATCGGCGACCACCTGCCGCCCGGCGTCCTCAACGTCGTCAACGGCCCCGGCGCCGAGATCGGCAAGGCGCTCGCGACCAACAAGCGCATCGCCAAGGTCGCCTTCACCGGCGAGACCACCACCGGCCGCCTGATCATGCAGTACGCGGCCCAGAACATCATCCCGGTCACCCTGGAGCTGGGCGGCAAGTCGCCGAACATCTTCTTCAACGACGTGGCCGCCCACGACGACGACTTCCTCGACAAGGCCGTCGAAGGACTCGTCCTGTACGCGTTCAACAAGGGCGAGGTCTGCACCGCACCCTCGCGCGCACTCGTCCAGGAGGACATCTACGAGGAGTTCATGGGCCGTTGCCTGGAGCGCATCCGCGCCATCAAGCAGGGCGACCCGCTCGACACTGCGACCATGATCGGCCCGCAGGTCTCCAAGCAGCAGATCGAGAAGATCGCGTCGTACGTCGAGATCGGCCTCAAGGAGGGTGCTGAACTGCTCGTCGGCGGCCACCGGCCCACGATGGAAGGGGAGTTCGCGAACGGCTACTTCTACGAGCCGACCGTCCTCAAGGGCCACAACAAGATGCGGGTCTTCCAGGAGGAGATCTTCGGACCCGTCCTCGCCGTCACCACCTTCAAGGACGAGGCCGAGGCCCTGGAGATCGCCAACGACACGCTCTACGGCCTCGGGGCCGGCGTGTGGAGCCGCGACACCGGCCGCACCTACCGGATGGGCCGCGCCATCAAGGCTGGCCGCGTGTGGACGAACTGCTACCACCAGTACCCCGCGGGTGCCGCGTTCGGTGGCTACAAGGTCTCCGGCATCGGCCGCGAGACGCACAAGATGATGCTCGAGCACTACAGCCAGACCAAGAACCTCCTGGTCAGCTACAGCGACAAGCCGCTCGGGCTGTTCTAGGAGGAGTGCAGCGACATGCCCGGAACAGTGGAGTACGGCACCGTCGGGCGCGTCACCGCAACGCGTGCGGCGCGCAAGGCCATCGCGGCCCTGCGCGCCGCCCACGGCAGCCCCGTGATGTTCGTCCAGTCGGGCGGCTGCTGCGACGGCAGCGACCCGATGTGCTTCCCGGGCGGCGAATTCGCCCTGGGAGACGGCGACATGCTCGTCGGCGTGGTGGACGGCTGCACCTTCCACGTGAACGCGGACCAGTACGAGGCGCACGGCCGCCCCTTCTACGTCCTGGACGTGGAACCGGGCACACCGGGCGGTTTCTCCCTCGCAGCCGGAGACGGGCTGCATTTCGTGACCCGGGTCAAGGCGCCCCGGTGCGCAACCACTTGAGGAGTTGATCATGAAGGCGGCAGTCGTCACCGACTTCGGGAAGCCACTGGAGATCCAGGACCTTCCCGTCCCCGAGCCCGGCCCCGGCCAGGTGCTCGTGAAGATGGAGGCCTCCGGCCTCTGCCACACCGACATCCACGCGGCCCACGGCGACTGGCCGGTCAAGCCGCAACCGCCGTTCGTTCCCGGCCACGAGGGCGTCGGCCCCGTACAGGCCGTGGGTGCGGGCGTCTCCGCCGATCTGATCGGCAAGCGGGTCGCCGTGCCGTGGCTCGGCTCGTCCTGCGGCACCTGCCGCTACTGCGTCTCCGGCTGGGAGACTCTCTGCGAGAGCCAGGTCAACTCCGGCTACTCCGTGGACGGTTGCTACGCCGAGTTCGCCGTCGCCAGTGCCGGTGCGATCGTCCGGGTCCCCGACGGCGTGTCGTCCTTCGACGCGGCACCGCTGACCTGCGCGGGCGTCACCACGTACAAGGCGATCAAGGTCGCCCGGGTGACCCCGGCCGAGCGCGTCGCCGTCTTCGGCGTCGGCGGCCTCGGCCACCTGGCCGTGCAGTACGCGCGTCTCGTCGGCGGGTTCGTCACCGCCGTCGACCTCGAACCCGACAAGCTCGGCCTCGCCCACCAGCTCGGCGCAGACCTGACCGTCAACGCCCGTACGCACGACCCGGTCGAGGAGATCAAGAAGGCCGGCGGCGCGGACGTGGCCGTCGTCCTGGCCGCCGCGCCCAAGGCGTTCGAGCAGGCGTACCGGTCGCTCAACCGCGGCGGACGACTCGTCATGGTCGCCCTGCCCGCCGACGACGCCGCGATCAACGTGCCGATCTTCGAGACCGTGCTCGGCGGGATCTCCGTCATCGGCTCCATCGTCGGCACCCGTCAGGACCTGTCCGAGGTGTTCGCGCTGCACGCGGCCGGCCGCACCAGGGTCATCGCCGAACCGCGGCGCCTGGACCAGGTCAACGACTCCTTCGACGAGGTCCTCGGCGGACGGGCCGAAGCACGGCTCGTCTTCGAATTCTGAGCCCGGCAACCCCGGGGTCACAGGGAGAGGCAGCAGATCATGGGAACCGTCATCGTAGGAGCCGTCCGGGAGCGGGCGCCCGGTGAACGCCGGGTCGCGCTCGTCCCCGAGGCCGTAACCCTCCTGCGCCGGGCCGGAATCGACGTCCTCGTCGAGGCCGGTGCCGGGTCCGGCGCCTGGTTCACCGACGCCGAGTACACCGAGGCCGGCGCGACCGTCGTATCCCCGGAGGAGCTGTACGCACGCGCGGACGCCGTGCTGTGCGTCGGACCGCCGGACCCGGAGAGCGCCGAGGCGCTGCGCACCGGGCAGACCCTGATCGGCCTGCTCGAACCCCTCCGCCATCCCGCCCTCGTCGACGGACTGAACCGGCGCGGGGTCCGCACGGTGAGCCTCGACCTGCTGCCCCGCACCCTCAGCCGCGCCCAGTCCATGGACGCGCTGACCTCCCAGGCCAACGTCGCCGGCTACAAGGCGGCGGTCCTCGCCGCCGACACCTACGACCGCTTCTTCCCGATGCTGACCACCGCGGCGGGCACCATGCGCCCGGCGCAGGTCCTCGTCCTCGGCGCCGGAGTGGCCGGGCTACAGGCGATCGCCACCGCCCGCCGCCTCGGCGCCGTCGTCTCGGCGTACGACGTACGCCCCGCGTCCCGAGGGGAGGTGGAGTCGCTGGGTGCCCGGTTCCTCGACATCCAGACCGCCCAGGCAACGGAACAGGGCGCCGAACAGACCGGCTACGCAAGGGAGTTGACCGAGGAAGAGCAGCAGGCCCAGCGGGCCGCGCTGAACGAGCACATCGCCCGCTCCGACATCGTCATCACCACCGCCCAAGTGCCCGGCCGCAAACCGCCGTTGCTCGTGACCGCCGAGGTCGTCGGGCGGATGAAGCCCGGTTCGGTCGTCGTCGACCTCGCGGCGAGCGAGTTCGGCGGCAACGTCGAGGGCACCGAGGCCGACAAGACCACCGTCCTCGACAACGGCGTCACCCTGATCGGCGCCGGCCGGCTGCCGTCCGCCATGGCGACCGCCGCGTCCACCGCCTACGCCCGCAACCTTGTCGCCGTGCTGCGTCACCTGGCACCCGACGGCGAATTCGTCCTCGACCCGACTGACGAGATCACGGCCGCCCTGACCGGCGGAGCAGTCCAGACAGGAGGTGCATCCTCATGAACAACCTCGACCTCCTCACCGCGATCACCGTCTTCGTACTGAGCGTCCTGGTCGGCATCGAGGTCATCAGCAAGGTCCCGGCGACCCTGCACACCCCGCTGATGTCCGGCTCCAACTCGGTGCACGGCATCGTCGTCATCGGCGCGATGCTCATCGCCGCCGAGTCGCACACCTGGCTCGGCTACGTCCTCGCCTTCGTGGCCATGGTGTTCGGGGCCATGAACGTGGTCGGCGGCTACGTCGTCACCGACCGGATGCTGGAGATGTTCAAGGCCCGGCCCACCGCCAAGAACAACGAGAAGGCTGAGGTGTGACCGCCATGGACACCGTCTCCAACGCCGTCCACTACGTCTTCCTCGCCGCGGCCGCCTGCTTCGTGATCGGCCTGCACCTCATGAACCACCCGCGCACGGCCCGCCGCGGCAACACGCTCTCCGCCGGGGCCATGGCCGTCGCGATCGGCGGCACCGTGTGGCTCGTCGTCCACGAGAGCCGGATCACCAGTACCGGCTGGCTCGTCCTGATCAGCGGCGGCCTCGTCGGCGCCGCACTCGGCCTGTGGGCCGCGCGCGAGGTCAAGATGACCGCGATGCCGCAACTGGTCAGCGTCTTCAACGCCGTTGGCGGTGGCGCCGCAGCTCTCATCGCCGTCAACGATCTCCTCCAGGCCGAGCATCCGGCCGCGCTAGGCGCACGTGTCTCGCTGCCGGGCGCTCTGAGCATCGTCATCGGCGCGGTCACCTTCTCCGGCTCGCTGGTCGCGGCGGGCAAACTGCAAGGCATCGTGTCCGGCTCGCCGGTGGTGTTCCCAGGGGCTCGCCTGCTCAACGTGCTGCTCCCGGCGTCCTTCGCCGTCGGCACTGTCTGGCTGGTGCTGGCCCCGGACTCCTCAACTGCCCTGTATGGACTGGTCGTTGTCGCCCTACTGTTCGGCGTGACGATGGTGCTGCCCATCGGCGGCGCCGACATGCCGGTGGTCATCGCCCTGCTGAACGCCTTCACGGGGTCGGCGGTAGCCATGGCGGGCTTCGTCCTCAACGAGACCGCCCTGATCATCGCGGGCATGCTCGTCAGCTCCTCGGGCGGCATCCTCACCAAGCTGATGGCCGACGCCATGAACCGCTCCATCATGAACATCGTGATCGGCGGCTTCGGCACCGGCGACAGCGCCCCGACGGCGGTCGGCGCGGGCGGAACACCCGCCCAGGTGCGCGCCATCTCCGTCGACGACGTGGCGATCCAGCTCGCGTACGCCAGGAAGGTCATCTTCGTCCCCGGGTACGGCCTCGCCGCCGCCCAGGCGCAGCACGAACTCGGCGACCTGGCCAAGCTGTTGACCGCGCACGGCATCGACGTCAGCTATGCCGTCCACCCGGTGGCCGGCCGTATGCCGGGACACATGAACGTGCTCCTGGCCGAGGCCAACGTGCCGTACACGCAGCTCAAGGAGATGGACGAGGTCAATCCCGAATTCCCGCAAGCCGATGTGGCGTTGGTGATCGGCGCCAACGACGTCACGAACCCGATCGCCCGCCGCCCCGGCAACGCGATCTCCGGCATGCCGATCCTCGACGTCGACAAGGCCAAGAGCATCGTCGTCATCAAGCGCTCGATGGGCCACGGCTACGCGGGCGTCGACAACGAGCTCTACACCGACCCGAAGACCGGCATGTTCTTCACCGACGCGAAGAAGGGACTCAGCGAACTGAAGACGGCGGTCGGCGAGTTCGTCGGCTGACGTGCGTGCCCCAGTGAACCGGCGGTCAGGTGTAGATGATCTGGCCGCCGGCCGCGTGCCCGTAGAACTCGCCGACCGTGATGATGCCCTGGACCTGCTCGACGAGGTCGTCCTTGTCGAGTTCGAAGAGGTCGACGGACGCCTTGCAGGCGTAGATGCCCGCGCCGGTGTCGGCGATCATCTCGATGAACTCGGGGATCGGCGGGATGTCGAGCTTGTCCATCTTGCGTTCCATGTAGCGGGTGACCAGGTCCGGCACGCCCGGCATGCCGCCCAGGAGGGTGGGCAGGTGCAGGCCGGGGTTGCCGACGGTGGCCAGCTTGATGTGCTCCCAGTGCTTCTTCGTGATGGCGTCGAGGCCGAAGAAGGTGAAGAACAGGTCGGCCTCGATGCCTTCGGCGCGGGCGCCGTTGGCCATGATCAGGGCCGGGTAGATCCCTTCCAGGGATCCCTTGGAGACAACGACGGAGACTTTCTCGATCGTGGCGGTGCCGGCCATGACGGGCCTTCCTTCCTCAGATGCAGCCGTGGGGCTTGGGGATACCGGCGATCTTCGCGGCGGTCTTCGCCGGTCCCTTGGGGAAGAGCTGGTAGAGCTCCTTGACGCTCACCCCGGACGTCTTGCCGAGGACGCGGACCGTGGGTCCTGTGCCCTTGGCGGTGTACTCGGCGCGCATGAAGCGGATGACCGTCCAGTGCTGGTCGGTGAGTTCGGGGATCCCCTGTTCGCGGGCGATCTGCCCGGCCATCGGCTGGGTCCAGCGACCGGGGTCGGTGAAGAAGCCGTCGTCGTCGACCGGGACGGCCGTGTCGGCATAAGTGGCGGTGGGCATGGCGGTGTTCTCCCTCTCTCAGGTGCGGACGTGGTTCTTGCCGTGCTCGGGCATCTCCGCGCCGATGCCTGGCAGTTCCCTGCCAGGCAGCAGGGTGTGCCAGTACAGCCACTCGAAGGCGAGCTTGCCGAGGTGGTTGGCGTGCGACTCCTTCAGCAGCGGCAGCCCGACGGAGGCCGGGAAGTGGCCGGGCAGCGGCTCGGTTTCGTAGTTGAAGTCGATGAGTAGCGCCTTGTGGAAGCCGGTCTCGACGAAGCAGTTGGTGTGCCCGTCGAAGGTGGCGTCCAGCGGCCGGCCGGCCAGGAAGCGGCCGATGTTGTGGGTGAGTGTCTCGCCCTCGAAGTGGGCGACGGAGCCGGCCTTGGACGCGGGCAGCCCGGCGGCGTCACCGATGGCGAACACCTCGGGATGTCCGGGGTGTTGGAGGGTGTGCCGGTCGACGGGGATGAAGCCCAGTTCGTCGCCGAGGCCCGGGGAGCGTTCGACGTACTCGGCGCCGCCGTGCAGCGGCACGACGACCGCCAGGTCGAAGGGCACCTCGCGTTCGTCGTACGACACCAGCCGGCCGCCTTCGCCGTCGACCTCGCCGAGGGTGAACTCGGTGACGAGTTCGATGCCCTTCTCCTTCAGCAGGCCGCCCAGTGCCTTCGCGGCGACCGGCTTGGTGAAGGCGCTGTCCAGCGGGGTGACGTAGGTCAGCTCGACGCGGTCGCGGATACCCCGGCGCCGGAAGTACCAGTCGGCGAGGAAGGCGAACTCCAGGGGTGCCACCGGGCACTTGATGGGCAGGTCGGCCACGTTCACCACGACGCGCCCGCCCTCGAAGCGCTCCAGGGCGTGGTGCAGGCCGACGGCGCCGGGCAGGTCGTAGAAGGTGAAGACCTTCTCGCCCCAGCCCGGGCCGGTCAGCCCTTCGGTCTCCTCCGGGAGGAGCGTGGCGCCGGTGGCGACGACGAGGACGTCGTAGGTCATCCGTATGCCGCCGCTGAGGTGCACCGTCCGTGCGTCCAGGTCGACGCGCTCGATGCGTGCCTGTTTGTAGTCGACGGCGGCGTGCAGCTGCTGCGGGCGGGAGCGGACGAGGTGGTGAGGCTCGGCGAGCCCGAACGGCACGAACAGCAGGCCCGGTTGGTAGACATGGTCGTCGTCCTGGTCGACGACCGTGATCCGGTACTCACGCCCGTCGTACATCCGCCGCAGGCGGTTGGCCGTCAGTGTGCCCGCTGTACCGCACCCGAGAATCACGATGTGTTTTCCCATGACCCCACTCTCGTACGGGAGATGAGAGCGGGGCATGGGCCACAGGTCCCTCGCACGGTACCCGTAGGGGTATGCCTTCGGCCCCGTCCAACGGCTCCCGCGGGTCACCGCATCGGGGACGAACGGCCCCGCTTCCATGCCCTGTCGGCCTCTGGATGCGACGGGCCCGGCGCATTCCACTGGGAGCGACGACAGGCCGACACGACCAGGGAGGTCTTGCTATGACCGGTACCGCACACCAGACCCACGCCACAGCCGTTCCGCAGGAGACAGACGTGCACCGGCTCGACGTGGAGCACGTGGACGGCGACGCGTACTCCGTCGACATCCGCGGGCACCAACTGCTGGTCGACCAGCCCACGGAGGCGGGCGGCACCGACACCGCGCCCACCCCCACGGAACTGTTCGCCGCCTCGCTGGCCACCTGTGTGGCGTTCTACGCGGGCCGCTACCTCAAGCGCCACGGCCTGCCCCGGAAGGGGCTGCACGTTCGGACGGAGTTCATGATGTCCACCGACCGGCCGACCCGTGTGGCATCCGTGCGGGTCGCCCTCGTGCCGCCGCCCGCACTGTCCGCGCAGCGGCACGCGGCCATGCTGGCCGTCGCCTCGCACTGCACCATCCACAACACGCTCCATGAACCGCCGGAGATCGACGTTCGGCTGGACCCGGGCCTGGAGTCATGAGCGCGGCCGGGAACCTCACTCCTCCGGCACCATGTCGATCGCCCCGGACGGGCACTCGGCCGCGCACAGGCCGCAGCCTTTGCAGTAGTCGAGGTCGATCGAAAACCCCTTGCCGAGACCGAGCTTGGTGATCGCGTTGTCCGGGCAGACGCCGTAGCAGTTGTCGCACTCGAAGCAGCTCCCGCACGACATGCACCGCCGGGCCTCGAACAGGGCGGTGGACTCGTCGAGTCCCTGCACCACCTCGTCGAACGTCGAGACACGCCGGGCCAGTTCGAGCCGCGGCCGCACGGAGACCGGCGCATCCGCGTAGTACCAGGTGTTGAGCCGGTCGGAGGATGCGGGGCCGTGCTTGGGGCCGGGGTCGTACGTCCTGCCACGCAGATACGCGTCGATGTGCCGTGCCGCCTTCTTGCCGTGCCCCACGGCCACCGTGACCGTACGCTCGGCGGGCACCATGTCACCGCCGGCGAAGATGCCCTCGTGTCCGGTCATCAGCCCGTCGGCCACCTGCACCATGCCGTGCTCGACGGCCAGGTCCGGCACGTCCTGGAGGAGGGACAGGTCGGAGTCCTGGCCGAGCGCCAGCACCACGGTGTCCGCCTCCAGCTTCTCGAACTCGCCGGTGGGCTGCGGGAATCCGGACTCGTCCAGCTCCATCCGCTCGATGGTGAGCCTGCCTTCGTCGGCGTGCCTGATGGTGGAGAGCCACTTCATCCGCACGCCCTCCTCCAGGGCCTCCTCCACCTCGACGTCGTGCGCGGGCATCCGGTCCCGGGTGCGCCGGTAGACCACCACGGCATCGGTCGCGCCCAGCCGACGGGCGGTGCGCGCGGCGTCCATGGCCGTGTTGCCGCCGCCGTACACCGCAACCCGGCGCCCCAGCAGGGGCGGGCCCTCGCCCTCCATGCCGCCGAGCAGCGCCACCGCGTCCAGGATCTTCGCGCTGTCACCGGCCGGGATGTAGGTGCGCCGGCCGATGCCCGCGCCCACGGCCAGGAATACCGCGTCGAAGCCTTCGTCACGCTGTGCGGCGAGCACGTCGTCGACCCGGACGCCGAGTTCGAGGGTGATGCCGACCGCGAGGATCCGGTCGATCTCCGCGTCGAGCACCTCGCGCGGCAGCCGGTAGCGGGGGATGCCGTAGCGCATCATCCCGCCGGCGTGCTCCTGCGCCTCACGGATCGTCACCTCGTGGCCCAGCAGCCGCAGATGGTAGGCGGCCGACAGCCCGGCGGGGCCGGAGCCGACGACCAGGACGCTCCCCCAGCCTTCGGCCGGGGGGACCCCCACGCCGGAGGTCGCCGAGGGGGCCTCGACGGTCCAGCCGCGCCTGATCGCCTCGTCGCCGAGGAACCGCTCGATGGAGTTGATGCCCACGGCGTTGTCGACCTGGACGCGGTTGCAGGCCGTCTCACAGGGGTGGTAGCAGACCCGGCCCATGACGGCGGGCAGCGGGTTGTCCCGCATCAACTGCCGCCAGGCGGCCTCGTAGTCCCCGCTCTCCGCGTGGAACAGCCACTGCTGGATGTTCTCGCCGGCCGGGCACGCCTGATTGCACGGCGGCAGCCGGTCGACGTACTGGGGACGCTCGGTCCGCCAGGCACCGGTGTGGTTGGCCAGGCTGGACCCCGCGTCCAGGGTGATCGCGAACGGTTTCTCCTTCACGGCACTGCCTCCTCGGCGAGCAGCCCGAAGCGGGCGATGTTGCGGTCGGCGGTCCGCTGGAGGTGGGCGATGACATCCGTGCGCACGTCGGGCTTGAACAGGTGTGCGTACCTCTTCTGCGGGCGCAGGTACTCCTCGACGGGGACCCGCCGCCGGATCGGTGTGACGTCGGTGACCTCGCCGTCCCTGGCCTCGAACACCGGGAACAGGCCGCTCTGTTCGGCGAGCCGCGCGATCCGCACGGTGTCGCCGGAGGCCGTGCCCCAGCCCAGCGGGCAGGGCACCAGCACGTGCAGGTAGCGGGCGCCGCGCATGCCCATCGCCCGGTGCACCTTGGTCTCCAGGTCGCGCAGTCCGGCCACGGTCGCGGTGGCGACGTACGGAATTTCGTGCGCCATGGCGATCAGCGGCAGGTTCTTGCCCTGTCCGAAGGGGGCACCGGGCTCCTCGCCCACCGCCTGGGTGGTCGCCGTGCGCGCGGCCGGGGGAGTGGCCCCGGAGCGCTGCACGCCGGTGTTCATGTAGGCCTCGTTGTCGTAACAGACGTACAGGACGTCGTCGTTGCGCTCGAACATGCCCGACAGGCAGCCGAGTCCGATGTCGACGGTGCCGCCGTCGCCGCCCTGTCCGACCACCCGGATGTCGGAGCGGCCCTTGGCGCGCAGTGCGGCGGCCACGCCCGCGGCGACCGCGGGAGCGTTGCCGAACAGCGAGTGCAGCCAGGGCAGTTGCCAGGACGTCTCGGGGTAGGGCGTGGAGAAGACCTCCAGGCAGCCGGTCGCGTTGACCGCGATCACCTTTCCGCCGGCCGCCCGTTGGGCCGCGTCCAGGATGTAGCGGGCGCCGAGCGCCTCGCCGCAGCCCTGGCAGGCGCGGTGGCCGCAGGTCAGCGCGTTGGCGCGGGCCGGGTCTGCCTGGTCGGACTGCAACTCGGGCCCCAGCAGCCGGTTTCCGGCGGCGAAGCTGCCCACCTGGTAGAACCTGACCTGTGGTGCGGCGCTCATCGGTTGCTCCCCACATCGCGCAGGATGTTCTCCGCGGACGGGCCCGACCGCCTGGTCTGCGCCATCCGCGCCAACTCCCGCTCCACCAGCTCGGTGTTGAGGTCCAGGAAGGTCAGCTGCTCCAGACGTCCGGCGACCGCGTCGTCGAACAGCCGGTGCAGCGACTCCTTGGTGATCGGACGCCCGCCCAGCCCCGCGATGACGGTGTGTCCGTCGAGGTGGATCCCGGACAGTGCGGTCCGTACGTTCGCCGACACGATCCCGCCGATGCCGACCGCCAACGCCCGCTCCAGCACGACCACTTGGCGGGCCCCGCCGAGCACGGTCCGTACCGCGTCCAGCGGGAACGGACGGAACGACGTGATCGCCAGCGCCCCGATCCGCACCCCGCGGTCCCGCATCTCGTCCACGACGTCGCACACGGTGCCGAACACCGAGCCCAGCGCCACGACGATCGTGTCGGCGAACTCGCAGCGGTACGGATGGACCAGCCCGCCTGAGGAGCGGCCGAAGACTTCCCGGTACTCCTCGGCGATCCGCGGTATCGCGTCCAATGCCTGCATCTGCTTGGCGTGCGCCAGATAGCGCACCTCGGTGAAGGCTTCCGGACCGACCATCGCGCCGATCGACACGGGCTCGTCCGGGTCCAGGACCTGCCGTGGCTCGTAGGGCGGCAGAAACGCGTCGACCTGGGCCTGCTCCGGCACATCGATCCGTTCCCAGGCGTGCGTGAGGACGAAGCCGTCCATGCACACCATCACCGGCAGCGACAGCTCCTCGGCCAGTTTGAACGCCTGCGGGTGCAGGTCGGCGGCCTCCTGGTTGTCGCGCGCGTACAGCTGGATCCAGCCGGAGTCGCGCTGCGACATGCTGTCGCTGTGGTCGTTCCAGATGTTGATCGGCGCGCCGATCGCCCGGTTGGCGACCGTCATCACGATCGGCATGCCCAGCCCGGAGGCGTTGTAGAGCGCCTCCACCATGTACAGGAGCCCCTGACTGGCGGTCGCCGTGTAGGCCCGAGCGCCTGCCGCCGAGGCTCCGACGCACATCGACATCGCGGCGAACTCCGACTCGACGTTGACGTACTCGCAGGGCTTCAGCGCGCCGGACTTCACCAGCCTGCTGAGTTCCTCGACGATGTGCGTCTGCGGCGAGATCGGGTAGGCCGCAATCACCTCGGGCCGGCAGTACGCGACGGTCTCGGCGACCGCGCGTGAGCCCTCAGTCTGCTTGAGCATGGGCTTGCTCCTCCCGCTGAGCGGTGCTGACGTGGTCGTGGGCCTCCCGGGCGGCGGCCACGTTGGCGGCTCCCAGCTCGCCGGGGAAGCGTTCCTGGACGGCGGCGGCGAGCGAGTCGATGGACACGCAGCCGGTGAGGGCGGCGAGGCCGCCCAGCAGGACGGCGTTCGGAACCGGCCGCCCGAAGTGCCGCAGGGCGAGCGCCGTGGCGGGGACGGTCAGGGCGCGACCGGGCGTGATGACGTCCGAGAGTCCCAACTTCTCTATCGGCAGCGGCGAGTTGATCAGTATGCTGCCGCCGGGCCGCAGTCCCTCGAAGACGCTCACCTGGTGCAGCAGCGTCGCGTCCTGGATCACCAGAGCGTCGGGCCGCATGACGGGCTCGCGCACCCGGATGGGCCGGTCGTCGATACGGCAGAACGCCATCACAGGCGCTCCCGTCCGCTCCGACCCGAAGCTCGGGAAGGCCTGCGCGTACCGGCCCTCCAGAAACGCGGCCACCGACAACAACTCCGCGGCCGTGACGGCTCCCTGGCCACCGCGACCGTGGATGCGTACCTGAAACATGTCGTACTCCCTCCGAACGGTCTCCTCTTACGGCGTATCCCGGGGACGGGCCCACTCCTCAGGGGCCGAACGTCCCTGCACGGGGGCCGAAGGGGCACGGAGACACCGGGCACGGGACCGCCCGGCCGCGAGAGGGCAGACCGGGCCCCGGCCCGACCGGAGGCGGCCGGACCGGGACGTGGGGGTCACTCGTGCGGGACGATCGCGACCGGGCAGCGGACGTGGTGCATCACCGCGTGGTCGACCCGGCCGGTGTGCGTGCCGACCTTGGCCGGGCGGTTGCGGCGGCCGACGACCAGCAGGCCGGCGTCCGCGGCAGCGCCTTGGATCAGGTGCGCCGCATGGTCGTTCGCCACGCGCTCGTGGACCTCCACCGTCGGGTACTTCTCGCGCCACGGTCCGAGGACCCTCGCCAGGTCCCGCTCGGCGTCTTCCTGCGCGCTCGTGTTCTTCGCGCCGGGTCCGGGCGAGATCGACTGCTGCCACGCGTGCACCACACGCAGGGGCGCGAACCGCAGTACAGCGCTCTCGAAGGCGAACGCGAGAACCTCCTCGCACGGACGCGCCGTGTCGATGCCCACCACCACTTCGCGGTACGGCGTACGGGCCGACGGCTTGCCGTCGGAGCCCGGCATCCGCTCGCTCTCGGGGGTCTCGTCGGCCCGGACCAGCACGACGGGCCGCGTCGCGCGGGCCACCGTGGCCAGGGCCACGGAACCGGCCAGGAATCCGCCGATCCCGCTGAACGCGCGGCTGCCCAGCACCAGCAACTCGCCCTCCGCGCACGCAGTCCCGAGGGCGTCGGACGCGGGCCGGGAGATTTGCTCGGCGCTGAGATAGATCTGCGGATAACGCTCGTTAATCCGGTCCATGGCTTCGCGGAGAATCCGCCGCGACCAGAACCGGGGCGCCTCCAATTCGGGCAGTGTCGACGGTTCGGGCGACGCCGCCTCCCACGCGTGCACCAGGCGCAGCGGCACATCGCGGCGCAGCGCCTCCCTCGCCGCCCAGTCGGCGGCGGCGAGGCTCTCGCGTGAACCGTCCAGTCCTACGACAACAGGTCGCAGCACGGTCAACACCTCCCTGGATCGGTGGCCGCGGGCCGTTCCGCGAACCCTGTACCACCAGCGTCCTCCTGAGGGCACCGCCGGAGGAGAGCCCATCGGGGCCCGGGTGGGGACCGTTCGGCCCATGCGTCGGGTACTGCCGTCACCGAGGCTGAAGGTGTCCCGTGACAACACCGGAGGACGCCATGGACAGCACCCCGCACATCGTCAGCGATGTCATGACCCGCACCGTGGTCGCCCTCGGGCGCGGGGCCGGGTTCAAGGACATCGTCAAGACCATGCAGCAGTGGAAGGTCAGCGCCCTTCCCGTCCTGGACGACGAGGAGCGGGTGATCGGCGTGGTTTCCGAGGCCGACCTGTTGCCCAAGGAGGCGTTCCACGACGGCGACCCGGACCGGTACTCAGAACTGCGCCGACTGTCCGACCTGGTGAAGGCCGGGGCCGACACCGCAGCCGACCTGATGACCGCGCCGGCTCTCACCGTCCACGCCGACGCCACCCTCGCCCGGGCCGCGCGCACCATGGCGCAGACCCGGACCAAGCGGCTCCCCGTGGTCGACGACCAGGGCCTGCTGAAGGGCATCGTCAGCCGCTCCGACCTGCTGAAGGTGTTCCTGCGGGAGGACAAGGACATCGCGGACGAGATCCGCCGCGAGGTCGTCGCCCACCTGTTCCCGGAGCAGGCCGAAACGATCCGGGTGGAGGTGCGCGACGGCGTCGCCACGCTCACCGGCCGCATCCCCGATACCGCCCTCGTGCCCGTCGCCACCCGTCTGGTGCGCGCGGTGGAGGGCGTGGTGGACGTGGACTGCGCGCTCCTCGGACCGACCCGCCGTCCGGACCTCGAACCCCTGTGAACACGGCGGGCGATCGGCTGCCAGGGCCGACCGGGTCGACCACGGGCCCGGTTGGCCCACGCGGGCGCCGCCCGCGCGCGGGACGCTTGAAGCGGAGAAGAAAGGGAGGGAGACCATGAGCGGCATGATCGAGCGGCTGCCTGGCTGGCCGGCACTTCCCGACCTGTTCGGCTGGGTCGAGACCGGGTTCCCGGGGACGCATGCTGTCGCGGGGCTGCACCACATCCGGATCGAGGAGCAGCTGACGGACGGGACGTACGTGGTGCGGGCCGAGCTTCCGGGCATCGACCCCGCCAAGGACGTCGAGATCACGGTCACGGAAGGCGTTCTGACCCTGCGGGCCGAGCGCAGTGAGGAGACCACGGAGAAGCACCGCACGGAATTCCGCTACGGCACGTTCGCCCGCGTCCTCCGGCTCCCCGCCGGCGCGAAGGGCGACGAGGCCACCGCCGCGTACAAGGACGGTGTCCTGACGATCACGGTCCCGGTGCCCGAGACGAAGGCAGGCACCCGGACCATCCCGGTGCAGCACGGCTGAACGCGCACACGCGCCGTGTCGCACCCCGTGTGCGCGGCCGGGACAGGGCCCCCGGTCGCGCACACGACCGAGCCCCGCTCCTTCGCCGAGGAGGCCGCCATGACCCCGAACGCAGCACCATCGCCGGCACGCCCCGCGCAAGCCCGCACCAGACCCGCATTGCTTACCTTCCTGGGCGGCGTGGGAACGGTCACCGGCAGTAAGTTCCTCGTCGAGAGCGATCACGCGCGCGTCCTCGTGGACTGCGGCCTCTTCCAGGGCCTCGCCGATCTGCGCCGGATGAACTGGCGTCGGCTGCCCTGCGACGCCACCGACATCGAGGCGGTCGTCGTCACCCACGCCCATCTCGACCACTGCGGATACCTGCCCAGACTGGTGCGGCACGGCTTCCACGGCCGCATCGTGACGACCGAGTACAGCGCACGCCTCATCGAGATCGTGCTCCGCGACAGCGCCAAGCTCCAGATCGAGGCCGCCCAGCACGCCAACGACCACGGCTGGTCCAAGCACCGGCCCGCACAGCCCCTGTACGACGACTCGGACGTCGACCGCACCCTCAAGCTCATCGACCCGGTACCGACCGGCGAGACCACCGAACTC
Source organism: Streptomyces colwelliae (assembly GCF_048158785.1). NCBI lineage: Bacteria > Bacillati > Actinomycetota > Actinomycetes > Kitasatosporales > Streptomycetaceae > Streptomyces > Streptomyces colwelliae. The sequence goes on from NZ_JBLTJC010000124.1 coordinate 21,220, forward strand.
GCCCCGCACACCCGCCTCACGCTGCACCCGGCCGGCCACATCCTCGGCTCGGCCTGGGCGCTGTTCACCCTGGAGGACGGGCACACCCTCGCGGTCAGCGGCGACCTCGGCCGCCCCGGACATCCCCTCCTGCGGCCCCCGGAGCCGTTTTCCGGGGCCGACGTCCTCCTCATGGAGTCGACGTACGGCAACCGGCGCCACGAGGAGGACGCCGGACGTGCCCACTTCGCCGATGTCCTGACCCGTACCCTCAGGAGGGGCGGCACGGTCGTCATCCCGGCGTTCGCCATCGACCGCACCGAGGTCGTCCTGCATGAGCTCGCTGAACTCCGCCGACGGGGCGTGCTCCCGGCGGCCGTACCGGTGTACGTCGACAGCCCGATGGCACTGGCCGCGCTGGACGTCTACCGGGACGCCGTCGCCGCCGGGGCTCCTGAGCTGCGGCCCGAGGTCACGGCCGCCGGCACGGACGCGCTGAGCCCTGAACCGTTCCTTGCGGCCCGGACCGTCCAGGAGTCGATCGAGATCGGCGATTCCACCGGACCCGCCGTCATCGTCTCGGCGTCCGGTATGGCCACTGGAGGCCGCGTCCTGCACCACCTGGAGCGTCTGCTGCCCGACCCCCGCAACACCGTCATGGTGGTGGGCTTCGCGGCCAAGGGCACCCGGGCCCGCGACCTCGTCGACGGAGCCAAGGCGATCAAGATGTTCGGCGAGTACGTCCCGGTGCGTGCACAGGTCGCCGACGTACCGCACTTCTCGGCCCACGCGGATGCCGCTCAGATCATCGACTGGCTGCGCGGCGCGCCCGCCCCGCACACCACCTACCTGGTGCATGGCGAGCCCGACGCGGCCGAGGCCCTGCGGGACCGCATCGATCAGACCCTGGGCTGGACGGCCGTCGTGCCGCGCTCGGGGGAGCGGGTTCTCGTCCGCTGACGGGGCACGCCCCCTCACGTGTCAGTACGGGAGGCGCCGCCCGGATGGGGTGCGCAGGTCGAGCGGCGCGGGCCGGCGCGGAATCGAGGGGCGCTTGGTCTCCTGTATGCGCTTCATGACCGCCGCCTCCTGGATTCCCGTGGACTAGGCGCTTCTCACCCGGCGACCGCGTATGCAGTCAGCCTTGTCCGTGACCGCGCGTACGACGATGGGGCCTTGGACCCCGGCCCGTGGGCCACAGCGACCACGCACCAGAGCCGACCGGCCCCACCCCCTCATACCCCGGATGGCGAGCCCCTTACCCCGCGCTAGGAGGCACGACTCCCGGCCAGTGAAGAGGAACTGACAGCTTCCGGCGGCTTCTGGGACCGCTCCGCGACCGGCACGGTCACTACCGGAACCGTCGCGTGCCGCAGGCACTCACGGCCCACCGGGCCGACCGAGGGCCGTCCGAAGTTCCCGTGCGCCTTGCGCCCCAGGGCCAACAGCAGGGCGCCGCGCGCTTGTTGGAGCAGTGCGCGTGCGGGCGGTCCCTCCACCACGATGCGAAGGACGGCATCGCCGGTCCCGGGTCCCAGGGCCTCGCGCACGGTGGCGGCGAGGACCTGGGCGGCCCGTTCGCGCTCCTGGGCGGGCGTCGGGCCGGCGGGCACCGGAGCGTAGGGCGCGTGTCCGTTCGCGGCCGGTTCCCAGGCGTGCACGGCGACCAGGCCCGTGTGCAGGACCGCCGCCTGCTCGGCCGCCCAGCGCAGGGCGGTCATCGATGCCGCGGATCCGTCGACGCCCACCACGATGGCGTTGCCGTCGGTGTGTTCGGTCATGGCAGTCTCCCTGGTCGGTCTCCTGTCATCACAGTGGCCCGGACACGGTGGCCGTGGCGTGGGCCGACGGGGCCGTGTCCGGGCCCAACAGGCCCTTGCCGTCCGGGCCTTGAAGGCCTGGCCCTGACGGGTGCCGTGCTCAGGACGCGGTTCCGGGTTCGTCACCTCCCTGGTCGAGCCGGAAGGGCGGGTACACGTCGGTGAGGAGCGCCGCGTAGGCGACCACGCGCAGCACCCACCGGTTGAGCCCGATCACCAGGTCGAACAGGCCGCGCGGGTAGCGGCCGGTGGCGGCCAGCGAGACCCCGGCGAACACGGCGAGCAGTGCGATGAGGCCGCCCGAGGCCCAGGGCACCTTCAGCCCGCCGAGCAGGAACGCCAGGATCAGATAGTGGGGAACGGCCAGGAGCCACCACTTCACCAGGACGAGACCGCGGGACAGCTGCTCCGGGTACGTCACGTCCCAGTGCGTGGGGTAGTCGGGCACGTCGGCGAGGGAGAAGGGCGGGTAGCGGTCGGTGCCCAGGGCGCCGCACGCGTAGTACGCCACGCGCCAACTCCAGCGGAGCACACCGGCGTTGAAGTCGAACAGCGGGCGCGGGTAGCGGCCGGTGAACAGAATCGAGAAGAAGGCCACCACGCTCGTTCCCACGAACGCCACCCATAGGAAGAACAGGACGACGTAGTGGGGGAGGGCGAGCAGCCACTTCACCAGCCACAGCCAGCGCGACAGGGACGGATCGAGGTCCGCGGTCAACCGGGCGGGGTGGACCGCGGACATCGCTTCATTCATGGCGAACGATCCTTTCGGGGGCTGCTGCGGTCAACTCCGGTAGTCCCGGTGGTCGTCGTGCTTGCCGATGTAGTGCCGTTCCTCGATGACGGCCTCGCGCTCGCCCGGCCGCAGGACGACGCCCCGGGTGCTCATGAACGTGATGAGCCCGATGACTCCCGCCGCCATCAGCAGGAAGCCGACGACGAGCGAGCTGTAGCCGAACACCAGGCAGCCGCCCAGTACGGTCGCGCCGATCAGAATGAGAGGAACCATGACCGTCTCCTTCACTTGGACGCGCGGCGCTCCAGATGCCTCCTCCGCGGGGAGCCAGGCCACCCTTTCTCCGGCGTTACCGTGAGCGTCCCGCTCCGGTGCCCGGCGGCCCAGGGGCTGAGTGGGCAGGTGCCCGGGCCGTGTGGCCCTCGTGCCGTCCGGCGGTGAGTGCGAGGGTGACAGTGGAGCCCTGCGCGGCAGGACGCCGAGTCCGGCGAAAGGCGGTGGGCGCGATGGAGCTGCCCCTGGTCGTGGGTGTCGACGGATCGGCCCCGAGCCTGCGCGCGGTCGACTGGGCCGTCGACGAGGCCGCCCGGCTCGGCCTGTCGCTACGGCTGGTGCAAGCCTTCGTCCCGGAACGCGAGCCAGACGCCTCCGCCCGGACCGGCGGTCCCGAGCCGTCGTCCGAGCGGGTCCCGGCCGAGGACGTCGTCACCGTCGCAGCGGCCCGGGCCCGGCGGCGCGACCCGGACGCGAAGGTCGACACCGAGACCGTCCCCGGGGACGTGCTGCCCGTGCTGCTGGAGGAGAGCCGTCACGCCTCGGCCCTGGTGATCGGTGTGCGCGGCTTCGGTGAGCTGACCGGGCTGCTCCTGGGCGCGGTCGGACCGGCTCTGGCTGCCCGGGCTCATTGCCCGGTGACGGTGGTCCGCGGTGACGAGGCGGGTCTGGCCGGTCGCCACGAACGCGTCCTGCTCGGCGCCGGGGACCCTGACACCAGCGAGGAGGCCGTGCGGTTCGCCTTCCGTGAGGCCGAGGCGCGTGGTTGCACTCTCGACATCGTGCGCGTCTGGAAGCGTCCCGCGCGCAGGACCGCCGATCGCTCCCGGCAGGCGCCGGAATCGGCCCGCCGCCACGAGGCCCATGCCTCCGCCCTGCTGGACACTCTGCTGCGCGACGTGGTGCTCGACCACCCGCGGGTCCGGGTCCGCACCACGACGGTCGAGGGGTCGGCCCGCAGCCAGCTGGTGAAACGGTCGGCCGCCGCCGACCTGGTGATCGTCGGAGCCCGGCGCGGACACGGTCCCCTCGGCCTCCGGCCGGGCCGCATCGCGTACGCGTTGCTGCACCACGCGAAGTGCCCGGTCGCAGTCGTGCCGCTGCCCGGTGGATCCTGATGATGGATCCCTACGGCCTCGGGGCACCTACGCCGTCGTGCGCGTCCCGGCGCACCGCTCGCGTGAGGAGCCCCAAGTGACCGGCTGGACCTGGGAGTACGAGGGATACGCGGCCGGGGACGAGCGGCTCTGGGAGTCGCTGTGCACCCTGGGCAACGGGTACTTCGCCACGCGTGGCGCACTGCCCGAGTGCGCGGCGGACGAGGTGCACTACCCGGGGACGTATGTGGCCGGCTGCTGCAACCGGCTCATCTCCCAGGCGTCAGGCCGCCAAGTCGAGAACGAGGACATGGTCAACGTGCCGAACTGGCTGTCCCTGCGCTTCCGCCTCCACGACGAGCGGTGGCTCACCCCCGACACCGCGACCGTGCTCGACCATCACCAGATCCTGCACCTGGACTCCGGCCTGCTGGAGCGGCGCACCCGCTACGGACTCGGCGAGGGACGGGTCCTGACGGTGCGTCAGCAGCGGCTGGTGCACATGGCCGACCCTCATCTGGCCGCGCTGCGCACCGAGTTCACGGCCGAGGGCTTCGCCGGCGAACTGGAGGTCGAGGCGGCGCTCGACGGAGGTGTCACCAACGCGGGGGTGCCGCGGTACCGGGACCTGGACGGCCGTCACCTGACCCACGTGCACACCGGCACCGACACCTCCGACACCGTGTGGCTGCGTTGCCGTGTGGCTGCGTTGCCGTACCCGCACCTCGGACATCAGGCTCGCCATGGCGGCCCGGCTGACCGCCGACGCGTCCGCCACCATCCGGCACGACGGCCCCCGGGTCACCCAGCGGACGTGCCTCGCCCTGCCGCTGCCGGAGCTGTCCGAGTACGGGTTCGACCTCCGCTACCGGGGCCGCTGGGGAGTGCGGCTGCGACTGACCCGCGGTCGGCTGGAGATCGCCTTACCGTCCTCGGACCGCTCCGCTATCGACGTATGGCTGCCCGACCGGACCGTCCGCGTCCAGCCGGGCGAGTCGTGCCGGCTCGGACTCGCGGACTGACCGTCAATTCGGCACGACAGTTGGACGTGCGACGGCCCCGCACTGGTGAGGTGTCCTCCCTTCGCCCGCCGGGTGGCGTCGCCTCCCGAGCGGTCGGCTCGGACACCAGGCGTGCCGTTTCCATGAGTACCTGCTCCAGGTGGGTGCTGGACAGTCCTTGGTATCGGCCACACGGTCTCGGAGGCGTCGTCGAGTGCTGCTGCGGCGAGGGACTCGCCCTCGGTGTTGATGATCTTCGCTCGCTCCTCCCGTTCGGTCTCGGCCTGGCGGGCCACGGTGCGTTTACGGTGTGGAGGAGCCAGGACCCATGGCCGCCTTCGTCCCGTCAGCCGCCGTTCTGCGTGGCCGTCTTGGAGTAGTTGTCCTGCCATGCAGCCTTCGCGCCCGAGTCGCCGATCCGGTAGACGTCCACTACGGCGCCCACCGCGACAGCGAGTGAAAGGATCACGACCGCACCCCGCAGCAGTATCGAGGGCGACCACGAGGCACCTGCTGTGCTGTCCGGGGCGGGTGTCGAGCGGCGGGCCGTCCACCAGACGACGGCCGAGATCACGAAGAGTCCGAGAGCCCACGGGAGCAGGCCATCGCCGAGTTCGGCGTGCTTGCGTACCAGCGGGTTTGTGCCGACGTGCTGTTCCAGCCACTCTCCCGCGTGGGTGGCCACCGGAACGCTTGCCAGCGTCACGAGCGCGAGGATCGGCAGCATCAGGCCGAGTCGCCGGGCACTCGCGGGCCAGACCGCGCACACCACGAGTGCCAGGGCGCTCAGAGGCACGAGCACGATGACGAAGTGCACGAACAGGACATGTGCGGGCAGTCCGTTCACTACAGTGAGACTCATGAGGGCTTTCTCCAAGGAAGTTGGCCGGGACGTGGTCGTGCGGGGCCTCGGCACCTTTTCACAGGGACTTCTCAGCTTCCTCTGAGTCCCATCGGGCTCATTGACCCCATGGACACCGGGCGGTACGGCTCAGGGAGCGAGTGAGAAGTAGCTTTCCTCTTCCTGGCTGAAGTGCAGGCGGAGGACGGAGTGGAGTCCGTACAGGCAGGCGCGCAGGTCGTCGAGTTGTTCCGGTTTCAGGGCGCCCGTCTCGTCGGCCATGCGGAGGTGGGTGGTGATGCCTGAAGGCACCTGCGGCCTCGCCGAGACGGCAGCTTCGCCGCGCTTGCCCGGGGCGCCGCCGACGTCCGGCCGATCGACCGGCTGCACCACCGCCTCGGACTGTTCCCGGGACGCGGCGCGTGCAGCCATCCCGACGGCGCAGCACGGCTGGCCGCCTCCGTGCTGCGGATCTTCGCCGACGACGTCCGCCGGCACGTACACGCCGGACCGCGACTTCCGGCTGCGAGATCAGCGGTCAGACCGCCGTCTGCCAAAAGACGGTAACAGCAGGCACGGCATACCTGTTCAACAACACCCAGCCCGTACGCTGCACCGCCACAGTGA
>NZ_JBLTJC010000125.1:0-27219 GCF_048158785.1 Streptomyces colwelliae
GACATCGGACCGCGCAGATGAATCGCCCCACCGAGCGCGCCCAGCTCGCCCACCGCGTGCTGCAGTGCCAGCCGGAAGACCTCGCTCTCGGTGACGCCGGGGTCCACGGTGCCGAGCAGAGCCAGACGTGCGTTCATACCGTAAATTTTACCGTTCCCGCCTCACATAACGCGGTGCTGCGCAGGACTCTCACCTTTGACTCCCGCTCTCGCACACGGCTCTCAACAGGCAGCGCTCCGGACCGAGTTGCCCCGGTGGTCCACCCGCGTTCGCTCGGGTGACAATACTCGGCATCCGGGGGAACGGGGCGTCGTGAACGGGGTATGGAACACCTTGATCATGTCCGGACGTTGTCACCCCGTCAGACTCACCCCCGCCCACCCGTCAAAGCAGGAGCGGCATGGACATCGGCGTATTCATCCCCATCGGCAACAACGGCTGGCTCATATCGAAGAGTTCACCCCAGTACCTGCCGAGCTTCGAGCTGAACAAGGCCATCGTTCAGAAGGCCGAGGAGCACGGGCTCGACTTCGCGCTCTCGATGATCAAACTCAAGGGATTCGGCGGCGAGACCGAGTTCTGGGACCACAACCTGGAGTCGTTCACGCTGATGGCGGGCCTAGCCGCCGTGACGGAGCGGATCAAGCTGTACGCCTCCACCCCGATCCTCGTCCTGCCCCCGGCGATCGTCGCCCGCATGGCCACGACGATCGACTCGATCGCCCCCGGCCGCTTCGGCATCAACATCGTCACCGGCTGGGCACCCGGCGAGTACTCCCAGATGGACCTGTGGCCCGGCGACGAACACTTCGGCAACCGCTACGCCCGCGCCGCCGAGTACGTCACCGTGATGAAGGAGCTGTGGAGCGAGGGCGTCAGCAACTTCAAGGGCGAGTTCTACGAGATGGACGACTGCGTGCTCTCACCGCGCCCGACGGACGGGCACATCGACATCGTCGCGGCCGGGCAGAGCCCCACGGGCATCCGGTTCGCCGCCGAGCACGCCGAGTACAACTTCATCCTGGGCAGCGGCGTCAACACCCCGCTCGCCCTGTCGGACACCACGGCCTCCCTCGTGGACGCGGCGGAGGGGACCGGCCGGGACGTCGGCGCGCTCTCCCTCTTCATGGTCATCGCCGACGAGACCGACGAGGCCGCCCAGGCGAAATGGCAGGACTACCACGACAACGCGGACCACGCGGCGCTGGCGTACATGGCCGGTGAGTCCGCCACGGACACCACCGCCGACGACACCTCCACCGCCCGCACCATCGTGCTGCCCGAGGGCGCGGTCAACTTCAACATGGGCACGCTCGTCGGGTCGTACGAGACCGTCGCGAAGCTGCTCGACGAGGTCGCCGAGGTCGAGGGCACCAAGGGGATCATGCTCGTCTTCGACGACTTCCTCGAAGGCCTGGAGAACTTCGGCACCCGCGTCCAGCCGTTGATGAAGTCCCGCTCGCTGCCCGGGTGACCGAGCGCGCCGTCCGTGGTCCGTGGCGGGTGTTCGCCGCCACCGCGGTCGGCGTGGTCGCCGTGTTCCTCAACATGAGCGGTCTCGCCGTCGCACTGCCCACGATCACCCGGGAGCTGGGGGCACAACCCGGGCAGGCCGACTGGATCCTGCTCGGCTACATGCTCGTCACCACCGCCCTGATCCTCGTCTTCGGCCGGATCGCCGACATCGTCGGCCGCCGCAGCCTGTACCTCACCGGGCTCGTCGTCTTCACGGCCGGGACCGGGCTCGCGGCGCTCTCCCCGTCGGCGGGGTTCCTGATCGCGTCCCGGGTCGTGCAGGGCGTCGGTGCCGCCGCCGTGATCACCAACAACACGGCCCTGCTCACCGACGTGTTCCCCGCACGCACGTTGGGCCGGGCCCTGGGCTGGAACGTCACGGTCGCCGCGACGGCCCAGGTCGCCGGACCGGTCGTCGGCGGCGCGGCGACCCAACTGCTCGGCTGGCGTGGGCTGTTCGTCGTCTGCGTACCGATCGGGCTGGTCGCGATCGGCGCGTCGGTACTGGCCGTTCCGGCGACCGGAGAGCGGGGCGGCCGGGTCCGTGAACCGTTCGACCTGCCGGGCGCGCTGCTGTCCACGGCGATGCTGACCGCCCTCGTCCTCACCCTCACACCCGGCGTCACGGCCACCGTCGCGGGCTGGCTGCCGTGGGCCTGCGGCGCCGCGACCCTCGCGCTGTTCACGGCCTTCGTCGTCGTCCAGACGCGGCGCTCGCACCCCCTGGTCGACGTGGCGCTGCTGCGCACCCGCGCGATCGCCCTCGTGCTCGCGGCCGTCCTCGCCAACGCGGTCGGCGGCTACGCCGTCGTACTCCTGGCGTCCTTCCACGAGCAGGCGGTCGGCGGCGCCACGTCCCTGGAGGCGGGGGTGCTGGTGACACCGGTCGCGGCCGGAACGCTGATCACCTCGGCCGCCGCCGGTTCCCTGTTCGACCGCTTCACCCCGCGCACGCTCACGACCACAGGCATGGCGGTCACGGCATGCGGGCTGCTGGGCTTCTCGCTGACGCTCTCGACGACAGCCGTGCCGTTCTGGGCGGTGGCCCCGTTCCTCTTCCTCGTCGGAGCCGGCACCGGACTGTTCATGACACCCAGCACGAGCGCGCTGATGCTCGGCGTCCCGGCCGACCGACGCGGAATGGCCAACGGCCTGCGCTCGACCACACAGAACGTCGGCTACCTGCTCAGCACGGCCCTCGCCCTCGCGTTCACGACGACGGGGCTGAGCGGACCGGCCCGCCAGGCCGCCTACGACGGGACACTGAACACGCTGAACGTGCTCGCGTCGGGCCAGTTGGACCGCTTCGTCGCCAACATCCGCGCCACGGGGTTCGTCCTCACAGGCATCGTCGTGGTCGGCGGAGTGATCTGCCTGGCGTTCCCCACATCGCTGCGGGCGCCCCGTACCGCCGACGCCGCCATCGCTGCCACCGTTAACGCCCCACCGGAGTCCACCACTTCACGAAGGACGTCACCATGACCGATTCCGCACGGGAGGACTACGAGCGCGCCGGTTTCGACGGCCGTCTCACCCCCGGCACGTCCCCGGCCCTGATCCTGGTGGACCCCGCCCGCGCCTACGTCGACCCGGACTGCCCGCTCTACGCCGGTGTCGAACCGGCGGTCGAGGCGATGAGGCTCCTCCTGGCCGCCGCCCGCCGGGCCGGGATCCCGGTGATCATCACGCGGGTGCTGCTGCGGGCGGACGGCAGCGACGGCGGTCTCTTCCTGCGCAAGGTGCCGGTCCTGCGGGCCTTCGCGGAGGGCAGCCCCTTCGGCGATTTCATCGACGGACTGGCCCCGCGGCCGCACGAGTCGACCGTGACGAAGCAGTGCCCGAGCGCATTCTTCGGCACCGGGCTGGCCGACCGCCTCACGGCCGACGGAATCGACACCCTGCTCATCGGCGGACTGTCGACCAGCGGCTGCGTCCGGGCCACCGCTCTGGACGCCATGCAGCACGGATTCGTACCGATCGTGGTCGAGGAGGCCGTGGGCGACCGGGACCCGGGCATCCACGCGGCGAACCTCTTCGACATCAAGCACAAGATCGGCGAGGTGTGGCCGCTCGGGCGGGCTCAGGAGTACCTCGCGTCTCTCGGCTGAGCGTCGGGGCGCTCGGGGCGCTCGGGGCCGGTGGGGACGGCTCGGCGTGCGGCGGTCCGGCGATTCCCGACACCGACACCGGGTCCGAGCCGCGTCCGCGACGGCCGGTCCGCTCAGTGGAACGGCGCGTGACAGGGCCAGGAGGGGGCGATGACGCTGGGGCGCTCCTGGTGCCGACTGTGGTGGGAGACGTCGTGGAGATGAGTCTGGAACCGGTGGAGGAAGTCGTCGGCATCGATGGTCGCTTCCAGTGGGAGTTCCCTCCACCCGGTGGTACCGGACCCGGTTCGGGTTCCGGTCCTCGCCCCGGCTCCGCCGCCCCGTCCGTCTGGTACTTCGCCCTGCCGCTCACCTCCGCCCACCGCGGCGGCCACTCCGGCGGCGGTGCCCTCGTGGACGGCGTGGACGGCCAGGAGCGGTACCGGAACGAGGGGACGGTCTACCCCCACTCCGGTCTGGTCGAGATGATCACCTACCAGGAGCAGTACCTCCCTGAACTCCCCTGGAAATACCTCGACTTGAGCCATGTCCCGTGGGACGAGGTACGCGCCGCCATCGCGGCGGACCCCCCGGACGTGGCGGCGTTCACCGTCTACACCGCCACCGCGCTGTGGGCTTTCATCGTCGCCGCGGAAATCAAGCGGGTGAACCCCGACGCGGTCGTCGTGTTCGGCAACGACCACGCGGGAATCCTCCACCGCGAAATACTCACCGGCCATTACGGCCGACGGCTCGTCGATTTCGTCAGCACAGGCAACAACGGACCGTTCACCATGCTGGGCCTCCTGTATGCGTTACGAGGGCAACTCGATCTGAAACGTGTCCCGTCGCTCGCCTATCGCGAACACCTCGGGGTCGTGAACCAGCCCGCTCCCACGTACCCGCTCGACCGCCGCATGCTCCCGGACTACACACTCATCGAGGATCAACTCGAGCGGTATTACGACAAGGCGTTCGACGTCTGGTACGCGCATCACTACGACCTGAAACGCATGGTCACTCTCCCCCTGGACGCAGGCTGCACCTGGGGAACGCGTCCGGGACGCCGATGCAAACACTGCTCGATCCAGGGGCTCACCCCGAAATTCGCCCGGATGGACACGATCGTTCCCGCACTCGAGAAGGCGGTCGGCGGCCTCGGTGCCAACGTCTACGCAGCCGGGGACTCCACCCTCGGCTTCTCCCGGGCGCAGTGGTCCGGCGACATCGGCTACCTCGACGAACTCGCCGAACGCTGCGCCGCCTCACCGGTCCTCCGGGACCACCGGTTCCTCCTCGCCTACGGCCTGGTCTTCGAGTTCCTCCAGTCGGCCAAGCTCTGCCAGGGCTTCGTCCGCACCTGGAACGTCGGCCTGGAGGCCTTCGACCCCAAACTCCTCAAGGGCGACTCCAAAGGCATCAACAAAGGGCCCGACCGGGTTTATGAGGCACTCGAACTGGCCCAGGAGCTGGACTACAAGATCTATGCCTCGGGAATCCTCGGCCTGCCCGGTACCACCCGGAAACAACTCCACGAAGAGGTCGACTCCTGGCTCTCCCTCGCGGAGACCTATCGGGACACCATCACCACCGTGTCGGTCGCGGCGCCCGGTGTGATCCCGGGTTCGCGGATGTACTGGGAGAGTTTCCGCACCCACCCCGAAGTACGTGCCGCGCACGGCGAGATCATTCCGGCCCGGCGTCTCACCGAGTTGTACGTCCACGAGAACACAGAGGTCGAACTCGTGGACGTGGAAGCCGCCATCGCCGATATCGGCCGGGGCGTGATCGCCCTCGGCCGGGAGCGCGGACACATGAAGTTCGGCGGCTACATGCTCGGCGGAGTCGACGACGACGAGGCGGCCGAACGACGACTGCTCGACGAGATCTGTGCCCAGCTCTGACACGAGCGACGGACTCAAGCGACGGACTCAAGCGACGGACTCAAGCGACGGGCTCAAGCGACGGGCTCAAGCGTGCGACGACACCGGTGAAGGCAGTGAACATGACCGCGAATACGACGGTGAATACGACTGTGGAAACGGCTCGGACGGCATCCGTACCCGCAGCGCGGGCCCCTCGTGTGATCGTCGTCGGCGCCGGTGGCGCGGGCCTGGCCGCCGCCATCGAGGCCGCCGCCGAGGGCGCACACGTCGTCCTCGTCACGAAGGCCCTCTACGAACATGCCCGGCACCGCTGGGCCTCGGCCGGCGGCTGCACCTGGAAGACCCACGCCTTCAACGCGGCCGTCGCGCCGGACGACAGCGTCGCGGCCCACATCGAGGACACCCTCGCGGGCGGGGCGTACGCGGGCGACGCGGACATCGTACGGACGCTGTGCCAGGGCGCGTTCGGCCTGGTGGAGTGGTTGGAGGGTCTCGGGCTGCGATTCGAGAAGGGCAGTGACGGCCGGTTCGCCACGCGCCCGTTCGGCGGCAACGGCGCGCCCCGAGCCGTCCACCTGGAGGACCGGCTCGGCTTCCACATCCAGCGTGTGCTCGGCGAACGACTGGCACGACTCGTCCACGAAGGCCGCGTCGAGGTCCATTCCGGACTGCGGGCCACGGACGTCCTGCTCGACGCCGACGGACACGTACGCGGGCTCGAAATGCTGTCCGTCGAGAGCCTGGAGATCCTGGAGATCGCCGCGGATTCCGTGATCCTCGCCGACGGTGGCGGCACTTCGATGTACGCACCGTCGGCCGCGTCCACGGACAAGACGTGCGACGGTCTCGCACTCGGCCTGCGGGCCGGCGCCGAGGCCATCGACATGGAGTACGTCCAGTTCCATCCCACGGGGCTCGCGTCGGACGTGCCGACGTACGACGGAATGCCGGTGGAGGAAGCCGTACGGTTCGACGGCGCGACCCTGCTCAACGGTGCCGGCGAGCGGTTCATGCTGCGGTACGACCCGCTGGGCGAACAGGCCACCCGGGACAAGGTGTCCCGCGGTGCCTACCGCGAGATCGTGGAGGGGCGCGGTTTCCCGGACGCGACGGTGCGGCTCGATCTCGGTGCCTGCGCGCATGTCGTACCGGAGCGCTATCCGGCGCTGTACGAACGCCTCTGTCTGATCAGGCCGGGATTCGGCGGCTCGGCGGGCACATCGGTACTCGCCGTGCGCCCCACCGCCCACTTCCTGATGGGCGGACTCCGGATCGACAGCACGGCCCGCACCACCATTCCCGGCCTGTACGCCGCGGGCGAGACCGCGGGCGGCGCCCACGGCGCCAACCGCCTCGGCGGGAACGGTCTGTCGGAAGCCCTCGTCTTCGGCCGGATCGCCGGCCGGCACGCGGCGGCCCTCGGCGGCGGTACGGGTTCGCCGGCGGGACCGGGGGAGCAGCACATCCGGGTCACCGGGCCCTACCGCATGGACGTCTCCCCGGACGGTGCCTGCCCCGAGGTCCTGCTCCAACTCCTGCGCCGGGAGATGTACTTGAAGGCCGGGCCGATCCGTACGGCCTCTGGTCTCCTGGCGATGACCGAGACGATCGCGGCGCTGGACGAGCGCCGGGAGAAGCTGGACATCGCCTCCGGGCCCCGGGCGGCGGCCCAGGTACAGACGTGCCTGGACCTGGAGAACCTCCTGTCGGCCTCCCGGCTGATCGTCGAGTCCGCGCTGCTCCGCGAGGAGTCGCGCGGGGCGCACTACCGCGAGGACTTTCCCTCGACGGCCGATCACATCACCGGCAACGCCGTCGTGCACGACTCCGGGAAACTCCTCTGGAAGCCCGTTCGCCGTGGCGGAGGCCGGGTTTCGGACGATGGCGGGGAGCACTCCCCGGGCCACGCGGGGGAGCCCCGACGATGAACCTGGGCAACGGGATCAGCGTGGCCGCGATATCCCTCGGCGTCGTGGTCACTCCCGGGCCGAACATGATGTACATGGTCTCGCGGAGCATCGCCCAGGGCCGCCGCGCCGGGGTGGTGTCGCTGGGCGGGGTCGCGGTCGGCGCCCTGGTTTTCGTGGTGGTGACGAACCTCGGCCTGATGGCCGTACTGAGAACCGTCCCCGTGCTGTACACGTCCTTCAAGATCGCGGGCGCCGCCTATCTGGGCTGGCTGGCCTGGCAGGCCTTCAGATCGGACGGCGCGTCCGTCTTCGCCCCGCGCGAGATGGCGGACACCTCCACCCGTCGGCTCTTCGTCATGGGGCTGGTCACGAACCTCCTCAACCCCAAGATCGCCCTGCTGTACCTCTCCCTCATCCCGCAGTTCGTGGACACCCGGGCGGGCGACGTCCTGCTCCAGGGCTTCGTCTTCGGCGGCATCCAGGTCGCCGTGAGCGTGTGCGCGAACCTGGTCATCATCATGGCCGCGGGGACCCTGTCGGACTTCCTCGCCGCGCGACCGGCCTGGCTGCGGGTACAGCGGTACGTCACGGGATCCGCTCTGGGCGTCCTCGCCCTGCTGCTGGCGACGGACCAGTCGCACCCGGGTGCCTCGGCCTGAGGGGCGATGACGAACCGTCAGCACCTCCTGTGAGGCACGGGTGTGAAGAAGGGCGCAGGGGCGGCCGCACCCCGTACACGCACCCCCGAACCACCCCCGCACGCCCTGCTGTTCGAGGCCACCCCCTGATGAGCTCGTCGTCCGTACAACTAGGGGGAAAAGGACATGCGTCATCGTCTTACGCAACGGCTCGCCGTGCTGTGCGCGTCGGCCGCGCTGCTCATCGGGTCAGGTCTGGCGACCGGACCGACAGCTCAGGCATCATCCTCGTCGCTCAGCGCATGCTGGCATCCGTACGTCTGCGTGTACGAATCCCATCAGATCATGGTGGGCAACTACAAAGACGTCACAGGCTACTGGCAGCCCTTCCGCCGTACCGACGTCACGTACGCCTACAACGCCCGGCACTACGGTGCCGCGTACTTCCACTACAGCCGTGGCTACACCAGCTGCGTCGAACCGGGACGCCGGGCCAATCTGAGCATCCCGCGCTACGGCTACGTGAACGGCATCCGCATCGGCACCCGCTCGCGCTGCTACGCCTGACCCGCATGTGATCCGCCGCGGAGAGGCTGTGTGCGCAGCCCAATACGTGGCGATCGCGGAAGCCTGCACAGGGCATGGGAGCAGATGCTCCGCCTTGGCTTTCTGCGTGGCGCACGGCAGGCTCCCGCTCGCCCTCCTGACCGCGAAGCCCGCGGTCAGGAGGCGAGCGGGCCCTGCATCACGAGGGCGAGGCCCTGTTCGGCGTCGTCGTTCAGGGCGTTGGTGAAGGCCTTGTCGTAGGCGTCGTCCCCGACCGACTTGCGGGCCTGTAGTTCCCACTGGTCGCGGACCTCGGAGAGTTCGGGTGTGCCGTGGTTCGGGTGGCCGAGCATGCGCCAGAACGTGTTGCCGGTGCCGGACGTGCGCGCGGCCGCGATGCCGTTGCCCTGGACCGCGTTCGCTCCGGTGAGGAGGTCGAGGGCGAGGGCGATGCCGAGATTGTCGTTGAGGTTGTGCTTGCTGGTGAGCATGGCCCGGGCATGGAGTTCGGCGTCGTGCGCGCGGCCCTGGATGAGGTCTATGAACGCGAGTTGGTGGAACGCGTACGACCGCGCCCAGTGCTCGCCGTACCGGACGCTGAGACGGCGCAGCGCGATGGCCGCTTCGTAGGCCTCGGCAAGCCGGCCCAGCGCGGAGTGGGCGAAGGTCCGGATCACCATGCAGCAGAGCTGCGGCGCACCCGACGGCGGTGACGTGCCGTAGGTGATCAGGGCGTGGTCGCACACGTCGTACGCGGCCTCGGGACGGCCGGCCATGAGGTGGGTGAGGCCGAGGGTGTGGGCGGCGAAGAGCTCGGACTGCGGGGTGGCGTCCTCGCGCGCCGCTTCGGTGCACTCTTCCCCGATGCGCAGGGCGGTCCGGTGGTCGCCCTGGAGAGTGAGCGTGATACCGAGGGCCCAGAGCGCGCGGGTGCGGGACGGGCCCTTGGGGGTGTCGAGGGCGAGGACACGTTCGAGATAGTCGCGGGATTCGTGGAGGTGCCCGCAGCAGGGCCAGAACAGGCCCGTACGACCAGCCATTTCGACGGCGGCGTCGGGATCCGCCTCGATGAGATGGTCGAGTGCGGCGCGTACGTCGGCATGCGTCGCGGAGATCCGCGCGTACCAGGCGACCTGCTGGTCACTGAGCCAACCGGCCTCGGCCTCGGCCAACATGGCGGCGAAGTGTGCGGCATGGAGCCGAGCGAGGGCGTCCCCCTCGCCGAGTTCCGCGAGCCACATGGCTCCGTACTCGCACAGCGTGTCGAGCATCCGGTAACGGGTGCCCACCTGTTGGAGCACCGACTGGTCGACCAGCCGCTCGAGAAGCCACGGGATGTCGTCGGCATCGAGCGGTCCGCCCGCGCAGACGGACTGCGCGTCGGCCATGTCGAGTGGGCCTCGGAAGACGGAGAGCCTGGCCCACAGCAACCGCTCCAGCGGAGAACAGAGTTCATGGCTCCAGCCGATCGCCGTACGAAGCGCTCGGTGCCGCCTGGGCCACACCGTCTCGTCCACGAGCGTGTTCAGCCGTGAGTCGAGACGCTCGGCGATCTCCGTGAGGCTGCTCTCCCGCAGGCGCGCGCAGGCGAGTTCGACAGCGAGCGGGATGCCTTCCAGTCGGCGACAGATGGCGTCGACGGCTTCGGCGGAGCCGGGGGAGTCGAGGGACAGCGCGGGCGCGGCCGTGGCGCAGCGCTCCCGGAACAGCCGTACGGCGTCTCCGTCTCCACCGTCGTCCATGGAGAGCGGCGCCACCTCGATGCGGCGCTCACCCCGGACACCGATGGCCTGTCTGCTGGTGGCGAGGACGGTCAACTGCGGTGCGGCGGCGAGGAGTTCACTCATCAGGAGCAGGCAGGAGGCCAACACGCGTTCGCAGCAGTCGAAGACGAGCAGGATCTGCCGGCCGGTCAGCCACTCGCACAGCGCCTCGACCGGGGCACGCGGATTGTGGTCCAGGAGATCGACCGCGTCGCAGACCGTGGCGGTGAACAACCGGTCGTCGTAGAGGTTGGACAGGTCGACCCACCAGACCCCGTCCGCGTACTGCCCCCGGACCTGCTCCGCCGCACGCAGCGCCAGCCGGCTCTTCCCGACACCGCCACCACCGGTGAGCGTGACGCACCGCTGCCGCGCCAACGCCGTTCTGACTGTGTCGAGTTCGCTGTCGCGGCCGACAAAGCTGGTCGTCATCACTGGGAGGTTGCCTGACACGGTCCCATCCTGCACGGCCCGGACGAGGGGCTAAACCCTCTCATTGGAAACGGTCACAAGTGATCGGAGTTGGCAACTTTCCGATCGGACGGTTTCTGTGGCCGATGGGATGAAGTGCTGTGGTGGGTGTATCGATTCGGCGGGCCGTCGTCGGCCTCCTGTGGCGCGCGGTTGCGCGAGGCGGAACGACTCGATGGCCGCTGACGGGTACGAATGAGCGCACGGACTTTCGGAGCGTGATTCCTCCATCTCCCGCTGACCGGTGGGCAGTTCGTGCACCCCTCTGCTCGACTGGATCCAGAGGGAAGTTCGCCTGCGAGGCGGCAGGTCAGGGCACCTCGAACGTCGCCCCGATCCCCATACCGGTGATCCACTCCGGAACCGGCTCGTACGAGGTCCACACCAACGGCGCGCGTACCGCCGCCTGCCCGATCAGCCAGGTGCGGATCTCGTGCCCGCCGCTGCCCGCCTGCTCCTCCAGCCCCCCGTCGCCGAGCGCCGCGATCGGCTCGGACTCCCCGGTTCCCAACTGCTTGAGGAACCAGCGGTCCCACGCGCTGTTGACGTGGGCGTGCGGGTCGCCGCCCATCGCCCGGACCCGGGGTTCGCGCGCGGCAGCGAAGGCTTGGGCGTCCTCGCGGCCGTGGATCACCGAGTGCCGGCGGTCCTCGGCCATCGCCGGATCGCGGGGGTCGTTGCTGGGCAGCCAGTGGGAGAGGCCACCGCTCGCGATGACCAGGACCCGGCCGGCGGCGCCGTTGCCGCTGTCGCGCAAGGTGTCGCCGAGCGCCCGGCCGAAGCCGATGCAGCGTTCCATGGTCGGCAGCGGGGGAGCGGCGGTGTTCACGACGAGCGGCACCATCGGGATGTCGGTGCCGGCGCACACCATCTCGTAGCTCTGCACGAGCCCGTGGTCGACGGTCAGCGAGTAGGACAGCGACAGGTCGAAGCCCGCTCGGGTGAGCCCGTCGTACACGGACCAGGCCAGTTCGCCGGCGACGGGCAGCGGGCCGGGCCGGCTGCCGAAGTCGCCGAATCCCACGGCGTGTTCGACGCCGATGAGGAACGGCGGCATCGCGTCGTAGAAGTTCGCGTGGAAGTGGTCGGGGCCGATGACCACGACCGCGTCGGGCGCGAGCCGGGCGACCGTCCGGGAGAGCCGGGCCGCCTCGGCGAGGAAACGGCCGCCGGGCTGCTCGGGGCCGTCGGGCGGCAGCAGGGTGGCGAACGGGGAGTGGGACATGGCGACCAGGCCGAGGATCTCGCTCATACCGGGTCCTTGCCGAGCAGCAGGAAGTCGCGGTGGGCGCGCAGGAATTCGGCGGGTTTCTCCCACTGCGGCCAGTGGCCCGCGCCCTCTATGACGTGCAGGCGGGCATCGGGCAGCCAGCCCTGGAGCATCGCCGCCTCGTCGAGTCCGCCGGTCGGGTCGTGGTCGGTCCAGAGCAGCAGCGTGGGGGCGGTGATCCCTCCGACCCAAGAGGGGTTCCAGGCGAACTCCTTGCGCACCTCCGGGTCCTGGAGCACCAACGTGTTCTCGATCGCGCGCAGGAAGCCGGGGCGGCCGTAGACCGCGCGGCGCAGATTCACCAGCTCGTCGGTGACCATCGAGGTGTCGTGGAAGAGGAACTCGACCCGGCGGCGCACGGTTTCGTCGCTCGGGTCGCGGACGGCGGCCAGGGTGCTCTCGCGCATCCTGACCATCACCTCGGGCTTGTTGGCGATGTTCCCGGGGGTGTTGAGCACGAGCCGTTCGACACGGTCGGGGTGGTACGCCGCGGTCCACGCGGTCACCCATCCGCCGAGCGACTCGCCGGACAGATGCGCCGAGTCGATCCCCAACTCGTCCATCAGGCCCAGGAGATGATCGGAGAGCACGTCGATCGTGTACGGCCGGTCCGGCAGGTCGGACCAGCCGTGACCGACCATGTCGTAGGCGGTGACACGGAAGTCGGCTGCGAGCCCGGCGATGTCCCGGGCGTAGGCCTCGAGATGGCCGCCGGTGCCGTGCAGCAGGATCAACTCGGGGCCGGCCCCCGCGCGCAGGACCCGCGTGCGGACACCGGAGACGTCGACGAAGCTCAACTCGTGCTCCACGTCGGACAGTTCGCCCCAGATGCCGATGTGGGCGGGCAACGGGCTCATGCCAGATCCTCCTTGAATCGTGCGCGGGCTTCCGCGACCGTGACCAGTCCCGCGCTCTGCCGCCGTCCGACGCCCAGCAGGTTCAGCAGACGGGAGTTCTCGATGGTGAGGAACTCGACCGGCTCGGTGTCCGAGTCGTTGTAGTGGCGGTGCCAGGTCCAGGGCGGGGTGTAGATGAAGTCGCCGGTGGCCCAGGGTTCGGTGTCGTCCTCGATCTCGCTGTGGCCGCGCCCGCCGATGACGAAGTGCACCGTCTCGTGATGGTGGCGCTGCATGTCCGAGCTCAGACCCGCCGGGATGGTCTGCCGGAAGAGTTCGAAGCTGGCCGTCGGCAGCAGGCCGGCGATCGCCAGCACGGTCGGGTTGTGCACCTGGTCGGCAGGCAGCGGCTGGAGCTGGTCGGCGTGCACGACGACCGGTCGTGCCGTACCTGGCTGCACGGTGTCGTGGATCGAGCCGAGGAAATCGGCCATGGTGAAGCGGGATCCCGATTCAGCCATCAGATCGTCTCCGTCCTTCCGCCGTCGACCGTGAGCACGGTCCCGTTGATGTATGCCGCCTCGTCGGAGGCCAGGAACGCCACGGCGGCCGCGATCTCCGCCGGCAGCGCGGCCCGCCCGGCCGGAATGTGCGCGAGGTCCCGCGCGTCGAGCTCGTCGAAGCCGCGGTGCGCGGCACGGGCCCGGTTGGTCAGGATCTGCGTCCGCCGTTCGGTCGAAGTGGCGCCGGGAGCAACGCAGTTGACGGTCACGCCCGCGGCCGCGAACTCGCGGGAGAGCAGCTTGGCCGCGGCCGTGACCGCCGAACGCAGCACCACCGACGCGGCCAGGTCGGGCTGCGGCTGCCGTACCGCCGTGGACGTCACGAACACCACCCGCCCGAAGCCCCGCTTCGCCATGCCCGGCATCGCCAGGCGTGCGAGCCGCAGCGGACCGAGCAGCAACAGCTCGGACGCCTCCCGCCACCGCGCGTCGTCCAGGTCGAGGATCCCGCCGGGCGGCGGACCACCGGCGTTGAGCACGAGCACGTCGAGGCCGCCGTACCGGTCGTCGACCTCCTCCATCGCCGCTACGGCCGCGGCCGGATCGGCCATGTCGCTCACCAGGGCGTGCACCTCGCGCGCCGGTCCGTCGCCCACGGTGCCGCTGAGCCGCGCGGCCGCGGCTTCGAGGGCCGCTGCGCGCCGACCGGTGATCACCACCCGGTCGCCCGAACCCGCCAGGCGCTCCGCGACCGCGTGGCCGATACCGCTCGCACCGCCGCCGACCAATGCTGTCCGCATGATGTTGGCATCCTCCTGAGTCTCGCCCTGTCCGCCGGTCGGGACAGCCGGCCGTGCCTGAGTTCTCGCCTAGTCCGCTGGTCGGGACAGCCGTGCCCGAGCCCCGGCCGTGTCCTCCGGTCGGGGCAGTCGTGGCCGAGCCCTTGCCCTGCCCGCTTGTCCGCCGGGCGGGGACAGCCTTAGCGTGACCGCCATGACCCCCGGGGAACAAGGGACGAGTCCCACTGCGCGGGACGGCAGAGCCGAGGCATCGGGCCTGGAGCGCGCGGCGGCGATCCTCGGCGCCTTCGACGCGGCGCACCGCGAGCTGACCCTCTCCGCGCTCGTGGCCCGCTGCGGGCTGCCCCGGTCGACCACCCACCGCACCGCGGACCGGATGATCCGGCTCGGCTGGCTGGACAAACCCAAGGGCCACTACCGGATCGGCAACCGGCTGTTCGAGATCGCGAGCCTGGTGCCGATCCGGCTCGAACTGCGCGAGGCCGTGCTGCCCTACCTCCAGGACCTGCACAGCGCGACCAGGACCACCGTGCAGCTCGGCGTCCTGGAGGGCGCGCAGATCCTCGTCGTCGAGAAGATCACCGGCCACCGCCCCATGCCGATGCTCTCCCAGGTCGGCGGGATCGTCCCGGCGTACTGCTCGGCGCTGGGCCGGGCGATCCTCGCCTACAGCGAGGCCGCGACCATCGACGCCGTACTCGACGCCGGAATGCCGCCGCGCAACCCGCGCACGCTGACCAGCAAGGAAGCGGTGATCCGCGAGCTGACCGCCGTGCCGGCCAGGGGCTGGGCGGTGGAGCGCGAGGAGGGAAACATCGGCGTGAGCTGCGTCGCCGCCCCGATCTTCGGCCCGGACGGCGGGGTCGCCGCGGCCCTGTCCGTCACCGGGCCCACCGCCCTGGTCCGCGCCGACCGGGCAGGGCCCGCCGTACGGCTCGCCGCCGCGGCCGCCTCGCGGGCCTACAGCAACCGTCGTTGAAAAAGTCCCAGCCGGTGGGACTGGATCGTTGCGCACCGACCGTGCCGAACCCACGCTGGGCGCAGCAGACCAGCGCCGTGGCCGGTCGGCCACGGTGGCGACCGGAAGGAGACGACGGTGACTCTAGGCGGTGGCTACATGCTGCCCTCCCGCGACGGACACAAGATCGCGGCGATCGGGCTGGGCATCACCCTCAAGGCGGACGGTGCCGCGACACACGACGCGTACTCGCTGTTCGAGTACACGGTCCCGCCGGAGACCGACGGGCCGCCGCCCCACCTGCACACCCGTGAGGACGAGTCCTTCATCTGTCTGGCCGGACGGCTCGACGTGCACCTCGGCGGCAAGGACTTCGTCCTCGAACACGGCGACTACCTCTACCTGCCGCGCGACGTGATCCACGCCTTCCGCAACCCCTACCAGGAGGAGTCCCGCGTCATCTCCGTCGTCTCGCCGGCCGGCCTGGAGGCCTACTACCAGACGCTCGCGGACATGCCGCCCGGCCCGAAGGACATCGGGCTGATGAAGAAGATCATGGCCGACTTCGGCATC
This sequence comes from Streptomyces colwelliae, assembly GCF_048158785.1. Taxonomy (NCBI): domain Bacteria; kingdom Bacillati; phylum Actinomycetota; class Actinomycetes; order Kitasatosporales; family Streptomycetaceae; genus Streptomyces; species Streptomyces colwelliae. The sequence continues at coordinate 15,757 of NZ_JBLTJC010000125.1, forward strand.
GAGCTCCAACTGCCGCCCGAGGTCGGCTGATCATGAGGATCGCCATCATCGGTGCCGGTGTCGCGGGCCTGGTCACCGCGAAGGTGCTCACGCAGGCCGGACACCGGACGGACGTGTTCGACAAGACCCCCGACGTCGGCGGTGTGTGGAGCCGCACCCGCCGCTACCCGGGAGTCACCACGCAGAGCCCGAAAGCGCAGTACTCCTTCTCCGACTTCCCCATGCCCGCGGACTTCCCGGAGTGGCCCGACGGCGCCCAGATCCAGTCCTACCTCGCCGACTACACCGCGCACTTCGGACTCGAACCCGTACTGCGCCTGAGCACCGAGGTGCTCTCGGCCGGGCCGACCGCCGACGGCGCGTGGAGCGTCGAGTACCGCGACTCCGCGGGCACACATGCCACGGAGATCTACGACCGACTCGTCGTCGCCAATGGAGTGTTCTGCGAACCGGCGGTCCCGAAGTTCGACGGCCTGGCGGAGTTCACCGCGGCCGGCGGTCAGGTGTGCGCGGGCACCGAGTTCCACGACGCCGAGCAGGCGCGCGACCGCGACGTCCTGGTCGTCGGCTACGGCAAGTCGGCCTGCGACGTGGCCGTACCGATCAGCGTGGTCGCCGCCCGCACCGACGTGATCGCACGCCAACTGCTGTGGAAGGTCCCGCGGAAGATCGGCGGCCGGCTGAACTTCAAGATGCTGCTGCTCACCCGCCTGGGCGAGGCGCTGTTCCGGTACATCCGCCGGCGCGGCCTCGAACGCTTCCTGCACGGCCCCGGCAACGGCCTGCGCCGCCGGATGATCAACTCCATCGGCGCCGTGTCGATACGCCAACTCGGCCTCAAGCGGCTCGATCTCGTGCCCCGGGGAACGATGGAGGACATCGTGCGCGGCGCCATCGGCCTCGCGACCGAGGGCTTCTTCGAGGCCGTCACCGCGGGCGACATCACGGTCCGCCGGGACCGCACCATCGAGCAACTCCTCGTCGTGGACGGCAAGCCCTCCGCCCGCCTGTCCGACGACACCGTGCTGCCCGCGGACCTGGTGGTCTGCGCCACCGGCTTCACCCAGGGCGTCCCGTTCCTGCCCGAGAAGGTGCGCGAGCAACTCCTCGACGAACGCGGCAACTTCATGCTCTACCGCCAGATCCTGCCCCTCGGGATCCCCGGCCTGTACTTCAACGGCTACAACTCCTCCTTCTTCAGCCCGCTCAACGCCGAGATCGCCGCACTGTGGATCGCCGCCGACCTCGCCGGCGCGCTGGCGACACCCGACACCGAGGCCATGCGTCACGCGGTCGTCGAGCAACTGGCCTTCATGGACATCGCCACCGACACCCACCACTGCCGCGGCACCAAGATCATCCCCTTCTCCATGCACAACGCCGACGAGGTACTCGGCGACCTGGACCTCAACGTCAACCCGCTGATCCGCGCCGCTCATTGGCTCGGCCCGGTGAATCCGGCCGCGTACCGGCGCCTGACCCCGAAGCTGCTCAAGCGCCTGGCGCTGATCGAGCCCGGACACGGGGACCGACTGCGCCTGCTTCCCGACCCGGACAGCTCGGACGCTGCTACCGGGCCGGGAAGTACCCGGCAGACCCAGTCGGACGTGCCGACCGGCTAGGAGCCGATCAACCGAACGTCACGGTGATCGGCGTGCGCGTGCTCCGCGCCGGGAGCGTGACAGTCAGCGTGCGGGTCGTGCTGTCGAAGTGGTAGGCATGGGAAGGGAGTTGGACCCCACCCACGCGGACGGTGCCCGGGGTGGTGACGCCGAGGAGGGAGACGGTCCACTGCCGGTTCTTGGTCTGGCCGTGGAAGGCTCCGGTCGGGGGATCGATCGTCACCGTGTGCCGGGTGCCGTTCTCCCGGTACCGGATCTTCGTGACGGCGCTGTGGCCGCGCCCGGTGCGGACGGTCCCGTCGTCCTCGTAGAGGGTGGAGGAGCCGGAGGCGCCCGCGGCGACGGTGAGCGTCGCTTTGGTCAGCGGGGCCTTGTCGTTGCTGGTGACGTCATTCGTGCGGGTCGGGATGACGGCACCCGCGCGGACGAACACCGGCATGGTGTCGAGACCGGAGATGATGTTCTGGGTGGTGCCGCCGGCGTAGGTCTGCCCGGTGAAGTAGTCCGTCCACTGACTGCCCGGCGGGAACCACACCGAGGTCGTCGCCGTGCTCCCGGGCGTGGTGACCGGGGCGACGAGCATGTCGGGGCCGTAGAAGTACTCGCTGCCCGAAGTGGCGTACGCCTGCGGCTCGTTGGGGTACTGGAGGTACATCGGGCGGGTGACCGGGACGCCGGTCGTGTTGGCCTGCTGCGCGAGCGAGTAGGTGTAAGGCACCAGGTTCTCGCGGAGGTTGAGGAACCTGTCGGCGGAGGCGCGGGCCGCCGTGCCGTACTGCCAGGGCAGCCGGTCGCTGTGGTTGCTGTGCAGGCGGTCGATGGGCTGGAAGGTGCCGAGCTGGACCCAGCGGGCGTACATGTCGTCGGGGAGTTTGTGCGTGGTGTGGGTCGTACCGTCGGCGGTGTACGTCTCCGAACCGGTCAGGTTCGTCGTGTCGTTGTGGCCGCCGATGTCATGGCTGATCGCCGACATGCCGGTGGCGGCCGCCTCGCCCGGGGTGTAGCCGACCTCGGCCTTCAAGGTGCCCCAGGTGGAGGAGGCGTCGCCGGTGAAGTGGACGGTGGTGCGCTTGTCGGCCCAGGGTCCGGTGGGCAGCCCCTGCTGACCGCTGTAACCGCCCGCCTGGAGCGAGCCATAGGCCCGGGAGACGGCGAATCCGCGGCCGATGGTCTTGTCGGCGTCCGTGGCGTACTGCTGGTTGATCCACGCGTCGGGGGTGACGCCGGGCAGCGAGGACTGGGAGGCGTCGCAGCACCAGTCCAGCCACCAGAAGTCGTTGCCCTGCTGGTCCATGGTCTGATGCAGGTCCATGTACGCCTTGAGCTGGTCGGGGTCGCCCCAGTCGAAGGTGTAGCAGTCACCGGAACCGCTGCTCGCGGCCGGGGCGCAACCCCCCTTGTGCAGCTTGCCCTTGGCGGTCGCCTGGGCCTGCGCGAACTGCGGGTCGCTGCTCAGGATGCTCGGATGGATGTTGAGCGTGTTGTGCAGCCCCTGGGAGGCGGCCCAGTCGAAGAACCCCTTCGGATCAGGGAACTTGGACTGGTCGATCTCCCAACCGCTCCACGTGTTGGGCGACTTGAAGTCCGTGTCGGTGACGAGTACGTCGAGCGGCACGCCTTCGGCGCGGAAGGCGGGCAGGATCCTGTTCTCGTAGTCGGCGGCGGTGCGGTCGATGTACTCCGAGTACCAGACGCCGTACGCCCATTGGGGAAGAAGTTCGGGCGGGCCGGTGAGGGTGGACAGGTCGGTGAGGGCCCGCTGGTAGTCGTGGCCGTAACCGAAGACGTAGCCGTCCTGGTACGGCGTGCCGCCGTGGGAGGGGCGTTGGGTGACCTGGTGGGTGCCCGTGTCGTAGAGGGCGGAGACTGTGTCGTCGAGGAGGTACCAGCCGTCCTTGTAGAGCAGGCCGGGTGTGGTGGCCGGCGCGCCGTTGTCACCGTTGACGCCGTCGAGGCTGCGACGGTAACCGCCGAGCGCCAAGTGGGGTTGCGGGGCAGGGGAGTTGGGTGCGGTGACGGAGGCCGTGTCGAGGTTGACATGACAGCTCGCGGCGTCCGGGCAGCCGATGGCGACGTCGTTCGCCCCGGCCTTGAGGGTGACGGGGACGGTGGCGGTGCTCCAGGTGTCCCAGTTGCCGGTGACGGGCAGTGACAGGGTCCGCGTGGTGCCGCCGGAGGACACCGTCGCCGTACGGGTCTGGTAAAGCCCGTCGCGGCCGGTGGCGTTGGCGTAGCGGACCTGCAACGCGTAGGTGCCGTCGGCCGGTACGCCGACCACGTGGGTCAACGCGCTTGCCCCTTGGTCGAGTTCGGCGAGGAACCCGCTGCCGGAGTACCCGGCGTGATCGGTGGCGGTGATCGCCGTACCCGAGACACGGTCGGCCTCGGCCTCGCAGTTCACGCCGTATCCGCAGCTCGTTATCGCGGTGGTGGAGGTGAGTGGGAAGCCGCTGCCCTGGTTCACCAGGGCGACGCTGTCGATGTTGACGCTCCCCGAGTCGGCGGCGGTCCTCGTCAGCGTCAACGTGTGGTGCCCGCCGCCGAGTTGAACCGCGCTGCTCGCCAGGCCCCAGGTGTCCCAGTTCGCGGTGGTGGGCAGGCTCAGTGTGCGGCTCGCACCGCCGTCCACCGAGAGCGTGAGGGTACGGGTGGTGTTCTGGCCGTCCCCGCCGACGGAGTTGGCGTAGCGAGCGTCGAACGCATACGTCCCCGCCGTGCTGACGTCGACGTCGGCCGACACGGAGTCGCCCGTCCCCTCGAAACCGGCGAGGAAACCGGACCCGGTGTAGCCGGTGTGGTCCGAGGCGACGCCGGGCCCGCTGCGGGCCAGTTGCTCGGCCTCGCACAGGGCACCGAGTCCGCAGGTGAGCTGGTGCCACGGGCTGGCGTCGACCGCTGACCCGCCGGCCGACAGGTGCACGGAGAGGTTCTGGGCGTCGAACGGCTCGGAATCCACCTGGTACTTCAGGGTGACCGCGCTCGTGGTGATGGTCAGCCAGCCGTTGGACGTACTTGAGGTGTACGGGGGCGGCGTGAACGCGGTGCGGCCGATCGCGTTGAACGTCGCGCTGTCGGTGAACTTCCCGTCCTGCGCGTACTCGGTGCGGATCAGGGTGGGGGACAGGACCTGGAAACGTGCGTTGCCGGAAGTCACCGACGCGGTGCGGTGGTTCGGCGCCGCGTGCGCCGAGGCCTCTCCGGTACCGGTCACGAGCATGGCGGCGAGGGTGCTGATGAGGGCGAGGACCGTGACGCGTCTTCGCGGGAAGCGCGTGCTGCGTATCGCCGGTCGTCTTCTCACGGACAGCTCCGTCCTGGAATGGGGCCACTTGGGCCCGTGGTGGAGGTGTGCCGGTTCCCGTTCGCGCCCGGTGGAATCTGCCGCTGGTGGACATCGTTGTCAACCCTTGCGGCTGAGGGTTCCTGTGCGCGTTGGTTCACTTGGGTGGGTTGTGGGTGAGGATGGGGGCGGTGTGCACTTCCTCGTGCTGAACTCCTTCCTGTAGTACGCGTGTTGGCCATCAGGCCCCTCGCAGCAGGGGCCTGACCAGCAACCGCAAGGCGCCCTTGACGCCGTAGCGGATCGCGGATGTGGCATCAATCAGGCCAGCGAGCCGCCGGTGAAGAGGACCAGTCCGGCCTGGAACACCCGGCGCCGACCGATCCGGTCGGCGGTGGATCCGGCCAGCATCATGAAGGCGGCGACCGCGAGGGTATAGCCGTCGACGGTCCACTGCAGCCCGCTCACCGGGGCGTGCAGATCGTGGCCTACGGCGGGCAGGGCCACGTTCACGGCGGTGGTGTCCAGGGCGGTGATCAACAGGCTCAGGCAGCACACCGCGAGGACGAGCCCTGCGCGCCGACGGGTGTCGTTCGGCAGGGGGGTGTGCGTCGGCATGTTCGTTCTCCTCGATCGGGGGTGGTGCGTTGCGCACGTTCCTGGCGTGTGGCGCGTCCGGCGGTCTGGGCGGCGAACGGCGCGGTGTGCTGAGGGGAGACGAGGGGCGGGTGGTCGAGGTTCAGCGGGTGATGGCGGGGAAGTCCGTTTCGGCGCTGTCCCAGACGGCGTGGATGACCTGGTCGGGGGTTTCCTGCTGCGGGGAGTGGCCGGTCCCGGGGAGTAGCTGGAACTGGGCCATGGGGATCGCGGCGGCGTAGGCGCGCCCGTAGCCGACGTCGACGATCCCGTCGCTCTCGCCCCAGAGCACGAGGGTGGGGACCTCCAACGACCCGAGGCGTCCGAGAAGGGTGGGGTCGGCCATGGCGGAGCCCGCGTAGACGGAGATCGCGGTGCGGTTGCCCGCGGCGATCGCCTGTGCCGCCGGGGGCAGGGTCGTGGGGTCGATGCGGAACGGCTCCGGGTTGTGGAAGCTGAGCCGGAAGACCTGATCCATGGTCAGGGAGAAGAAGTCGGCCACCGGATGGCCGGACACCTCGATCCCGACCGCGTCGATCAGGACGATGCCGCGGACGCGCGGCGACTTCAGCAGCGCGATCTCGGCGGTGATCCAGCCGCCGATCGAGTTGCCGATGACGGTGACGTCGGTCAGCGTCAGTTGGTCGAGCAGTGTGTTGTAGAGCGAGGCCAGGGCAGACACGGTGGTCAGTGCCTCGGGGCGCGCGGTGCCGCCGAAGCCAGGGTGGGTCGGGACCAGCACGCGCACGTCGTGAGCGGCGGCGAACTTCTCGGCGAACCCCGTCACCGACTGCGGGCCGGCGCCGCCGTGCAGGAGCAGGAACGGTTGTCCGTACCCGGACCCGTATTCGGTCACGGACACCTCGACGGGGCCGAGTCCGTCGAGGCTGACGGTGTGCTGAGTGGTGGTAGGCATGGGCTTCTCCTTGATCAATTCGGGTGCTGGGTGCTGGGTGTTGAGTGCCGGGAGCCCAATGGCCGCCGGGGGCGGGCGAGTTATGGGATATGGGTGCAGGGGCTTGGCTCAGGCAAAGTCGGTGGACGGCTCGGTGGCGTACCGGCTCATCGCCTCGATCGTCACCTCGGGCGTCAACGGTCGGCCGGCGGCGATCATGTCGCGCAGGTCCCGGAAGTAGTTGACGTACAGGTCCGGGGTGAACGTGTTGAGCAGGACCGTCGTGCCGTCGGTCGGGTTGGCGAAGGTGTGTGGGGCGCCGGGCGGGATCATGACCAGGGTTCCGGCGGGCGCGTCGTACACGGTCTCGCCTACGGTGAACCGGGCCGCGCCGGACACGACGTAGAAGCCCTCGTCGTGCCGGGCGTGCCGGTGCTGCGGCGGACCGTCGGTGTGCGGGGCGAGCGTGATCTCGCCGATGCCGAGGCGGTGTTCGGTCGTGGTGCCGTCCTCCAGGATCCGCATCCGGGTCGGGCCGAGTTGGATCGACTCACCGGCGTCCGGGCCGACCACTGAGACGTCTGTCATCTGAGGCTCCAAGCGAGAGAGCGAGCTGTGTTCGTTGGGGTTGACTCTCATGAATGTAGGCGAGTCGACCTCTTCATGCAAGTCCACTCTCACGATGAGGGTTGGTTGGAGTTTGGGCGCTGCCTGGGTGTGTGTCGAGAGTTGTGGCCGGGCGCGGGTCTGGCGCGGCAGGCTCACCTGGCATGGGGAGGTAGGGGCGCGTGCCGAAATGGCAAGAGCGGAAGGCGAGTTGGCCGTGGTCGTGGGCCACTCCACACACCGTGTGGTGATGACAGGGCGCCGGCCCGAACTGGTGGCGGCCTCGCCATGGGCTGTCGCGTACTCGGCGTTCTGGCTCTCCGAAGCAACTGGCGCGCTTGTCAGGGGTGAGGCCGGAGACATGGTGCGGGGCGCCTACGCCCGCGCCTGCCGCCGGGCAGCCCCCGGCGTTCTCGCCTTCGCCCGGCTCAGTGACCCCCCGCGCGTGCCCGCCTCCTGGAGCGCGCGGGCGCCGAGCCTGGCGACGAACCCGCGCGGATCGGCTACCGAACGTCGGCCCGGATCAGCGACCGCACGCTGGCCCAGATGGCAGCCGACGCCGCCGAGAATCCCAGAGAGCCGCGCCGGATCCCACCCTCTTGCGTGTGTGACGGAGCAGGTGTGATGCGAGGGCCGGTTCACGGATGAACCGGCCCTCGCATCAGGCGTGTTCGAGGACGAGCGTCAGCAGTAGAGGTTGCTGCCGGGGCTGACCCCGAGGATCGAGGTGAAGCGGTTGTAGGCGTCGACGCGGCTCTGGACCTGCGCGGGGTTGCGTCCGTCGCATTCCAGGGAGCCGTTGATGGAGCGGATGGTCTGGCCGAAGCCGGCGCCGTTGACCATGGCGTTGTGCGGGGTCATCGTGCCCGGGCCGGACTGGGTGTTCCAGTACCACAGGCCGGTCTTCCAGGCGACGGCCGAGTCGTTCTGCACCAGCCAGGGGTTGTTGAGGAGGTCGATGCCCAGGGCGTCTCCCGCGGCCTTGTAGTTGAAGTTCCAGGACAGCTGGATGGGGCCGCGGCCGTAGTAGGCGGCCTGTCCGGCGGGGCAGCCGTAGGGCTGGCCGGCGTCGCAGTAGTGCGGGTAGTTGGCGGTGTTCTGCTCGACGATGTAGACCAGTCCGCCGGTCTCGTGGTTGACGTTGGCGAGGAAGGCGGCGGCCTCCTGCTTCTTGACCGTGTCGGAGCCGGTGTTGGCGAAGCCGGGGTAGGCGGACAGGGCGGCGGTCAGGCCCTGGTAGGTGTAGAAGCCGTTCCGGCTCGGGAACATCTGGTTGAACTGGGCTTCACTGACGACGAAGCCGGAGGGCGTGGTGCCGCCGCCGCTCGCGGGGGCGCTCCACTTCTGGTTGGCGCCGCCGGAGCAGGTCCAGATCTGGAGCCGTGTGCCGTTGGCCGAGGTGTTGCCTGTGACGTCCAGGCACTTGTTGGCCTGCGGATTGACGATGTCGTTCGCCGAGCTGACGGCCCACTTCTGGGCGGCGCTGCCGTTGCAGTCGTAGAGCTGGACCGTCGTGCCGTCCGCCGTGCCGCCGGAGGTCACGTCCAGACACTTGCCGAGCGCGCGCAGTGTTCCGTCACCGGGGTTGGACCAGGTCTGGGCGCTGGTGCCGTTGCAGTCGTAGAGCTGAACGGCTGTCCCGTTGGCGGAGTTCGCCCCGGCGACGTCGACACACTTGCCGGCCAGACCGGTGATCCGGCCGTCCGCCGCACGGGCGGGGGAGACGGTGAACAGGGCGGAGAGAACCGCGGCGAGCAGTATGACGAGGGTCGGTCTGCTCAGAGCCGTGAGTCTGCGGAGACTCGGTGTGAAGTGGGGGGTGACCATGGGTCTTTGCTCCTGTGGTTGAGAGGTGGAGGTGGAGGTGGAGGTGGCCGAGGGCGATCGGCCGGCGTCGGGCGGCATGCGAGCCAGGCGTGGCGCAGCCGTCAGCCCAGAACCGTCTGGGTGACGACGATGTGTCCGGCGTCCGGGTCGAGGACGCCTCCGAGGCGGCTGAAGGCGCCGTCGGTCAGATCGAGGCACTTCGGTTCCTGCGGGGTCTGGGTGAACGTCCCGCGGTCATTGATCCGTACGGTCAGGGAGCGGCCGTTGGCGACATTGGTGACCTGGACCCTTGTACCGAAAGGCAGTTGGGGCTGGCGCGAGAGCGAAGTGGCCGCCGTGTCCGCGTTGTTGTCGAAGACCTCGCCGCTGGCCGTCAGGGCACCGGCGGGCTGGGGACCGTAGTGCGTGGCCCAGCACTGCTCCCCGGACTGTTGCGCGGGGGCGTTCCACTTCTGGTTGGCGCCTCCGGTGCAGCTCCAGATCTGGATGCGCGCTCCGTTGGTGGAGGAGTTGTCGGAGACGTCGAGGCACTTGTTCGAGGCCGGGTTGACGATGTCGTTCGCTGCGGTGACGGTCCAGCGCTGGTTCGCGCCGCCGGTGCAGGTCCACAGCTGGATCTTGGCGCCGTCGGCGGTCGAGCTGCCGGTGACGTCGAGGCATTTGCCCAGGGCGCGGACGGTGTTGTCCGTACCGACCGTCCACTGCTGGGCGCCGGTGCCGTTGCAGTCGTAGAGCTGAACCGGTGTGCCGTCGGCGGAGGCGGCTCCGGCGACGTCGAGGCACTTGCCGCCGAGGCCGGCGACGGACCCGGTCGCCGCCGCTGCCGGCGCCGCGGTGAGGAGGCCCATCAGCAGGGCCAGCAGAGCGAGGACGGGGGTGCCGCGTAACGCGATGCGGGGGAGAGGGGAACGAGCGGTCATGGGGGTGTCGGGCCCTTTCGAGCGGTTCGGCGCACGCGGAAGAGGGCACAGGCCTCAACTGGGCGCGATCCGAAGGGAATTGACCACTCGAAAGTAAAAGTCTAGACCAATATGGTCAAGGTGTGTGCAGGGCAGTATTCGCTGGCGCCGTCCGTTCCCGTGGCGTTCACGATGTTCACGATGTTCGTGACAGGTGTTTCGTGACAGGTGTCATGAAATGGTCGCGACAGATCCAGTGTCAGCGCGGTGTTTCGGGCAGAGCGACGAGCAACTGCCTGTCGGTCACCACGGCCAGCGACAGGGTGCGATAGCCGACCGACTCGAACAGGATGGTGATCTTGCCGTCGCCCTCGCTCATGACCTCGCCCTTGCCCCACTGGTCGTGGCTCACGCGGACGCCCGGCAGGTAGGTGTGGTTGTCCGCCGTGGGGCGTGCGACGGTCTTCGCCGAGCGGACGGCACCCGCTGAGGCGTCCGCGCGTGCACCGGCCCGGGGCCACCAGCGACGGCGTGCGGCCGCCTTGTGCGGCTGTCCGGCGTCCCCGGACCGCTTGCGCCTCAGCCCACTCGCAGGCTCGGTCACCAGGTCCGTGCAGTTGTCGCATGCCCCGCACGGGACGGGGGCGGAGTCACCGAAGTATCCAAGGAGGAACTGCCGCCGGCAGTCGGTTGTCTCGGAGTATCCGCGCATCATGTCGATCCGGGACTGTTCGAGTTTGCGGTGGTTGGCGTGGAGGGCGAGGGCGCTCCGCACAACGGCGTCGACATCGTCATCCGCGGAGCCGTCGTCGGCGTCGGCCGTGCCGGTGAAACGGCTGCCGTCGCGTCCGGTGCGGACGGTCCCGGTCTCCTCCAGCAGGTTCAGTACGGCCGACAGTGCCGTCGCGCTGAGTTCGCAGTCGGCCCGGAGCCGGGTCGCGCTCACGGCGCCCGCGTCGCCGCGCAGGCGCTCGGCGACGCGGCGCAATGCGTCGGCGTCGGGAGCGCCTGCGGCGAAGAAGCGTTGCAGGCCCAGGTCCTGAGTGCGGTAGGCGAGGATCGCCCTGGCCGGTGCGCCGTCGCGGCCGGCCCGGCCGATCTCCTGGTAGTAGGCGTCGAGCGAGCCGGGGACGGACGCGTGCAGCACGAACCGTACGTTCGCCTTGTCGATGCCCATGCCGAACGCCGAGGTCGCCACGACCACGTCGAGTTCACCGGCGCTGAACCCGTCCTGGGTCCGGCGGCGTTCGGCGGCGGAGAGGCCCGCGTGGTAGCTCGCGGCGGCCAGTCCGAGGTCGCTCAACTGCTCGGCGTAGCTGTCCGCCGCCTTCCGCGTCCCCGCGTACAGGATTCCCGGCTTCTCCTCGACGGCCGCCCGTTCCACGACGAACCGCTCCTTGGCGGCCGCGTCCTGAAAGGCCGACACGTCGAGGCGGATGTTGGGACGGTCGAAGCCGGCCACTATCTCCACCGGGTCGTTCATGTCGAGACGTTCGGCGATGTCCCGCCGTACCGGGGCCGCCGCGTTCGCGGTCAGGGCGAGCACCGGCGGGTTGCCGAGCCGCTCGCGCGCGTGGCGCAGCCGTAGATAGTCCGGCCGGAAGTCGTGCCCCCAGGACGACACGCAGTGTGCCTCGTCCACCACCAGCAGCCGCGGACGGACGGCGGCGAGCCGGTCCGTGACGTCCGGCTTGGCGA
>NZ_JBLTJC010000126.1:0-27212 GCF_048158785.1 Streptomyces colwelliae
CCGGTGCTCTCTTCTTCCGCCTGACGGAGCAGTTCGCGCACGTGCACGGCCATAAGCCCAGTTCGTCCGAGGTCCGTTCGTGGGAGCGGAGCATCCCCGTACTCGCGAGCGCGCTCAACGACGCGGGCCTCGGCCAGGCGCTGCGCGAAGGCGTAGCCGCCGAGCTCGGCGGGGAGGCCGCTGAGCGGGGTGCCACGCCAGAGGGCAAGCGCCGCCGTGCAGGCGCGGACGGTGGCGGGCCAGTCCTTCGCCGCGTGCGCGGTGCGGGCCGCGGCGACGTGGGACTCGAAGACGTGGACGTCCAGTTCGCCCTCGTCGACGCGGAGCACATAGCCGGGCGGTACCGCGCGCAACCGTTCGGGGTCGTCCAGGAGGCGGCGCAGGCGGGTCACGTGGTTGTGCAGCGAGGCGTGCGCCGACGCCGGCGGCGAGCCACCCCACAGGGCGTCCTTGAGGGCCTCGACGGAGACCACCCGGCCGGGTTCCAGGAGCAGCGCGGCGAGCAGGATCCGCACCTTGGGGCTGCCGATCGGGTGCACGGGATCGCCGTAGCCGTAGCCGATGGCACTGGCGGTGGCGTTGGCACTGGCACCGCCGTTGACATCGGCACCATCGTTGACCTCGGCATCGGCGTTGAAGAGGACGGGCGTGCCCAGCAGTCCGAACCGGAGCTCGCACCACATCACACCGAACCCGTCACCCTTCCGCGCGGCCTCTCACGGCCGTGCTCCGCGGCGGAGGTTCCGCCGTCCTTGGCGGATATCCGCCCTGTTCACGGCGATTTCCCGCCACCTTGTCCCGGCGCCGAACGCCGGATTCCGTTGCCGTACCGGCCGTCTCCCGTCGCCGCCCGGCGACTTCAGGCCACGCGGCGCGGGAGCATCGTGCACACCATTGGCCACATGTTAGCGATCCGTTGGTGCGACCTGATGTGATCACATCATCGGATCTGGCCCGACGGTGCGCGCGTACGACGCGCAACTCGGGGGAGTGTCGCCGTCGCGGCCGGGTCCGGGGACGCGAGAGGGCCCCGGTCGGCGGAGGTGAACGACCGGGGCCCTCGTCCCTTACGTCCGAGGTACTACGGGCACAGCCCCTTACGTCCGAGGTACTACGGGTCGGCCAGCTGCACCGGAGGTACTACGGGCCGGCCAACTAGCCCTGAGGTACTACGGGCCGGTCAGATGACCGGCGGGCGTCCCAGCCGCGTCAGCCGCCACACCGTCCGCCAGCGCATCGGCCGCCGCTCCCCCGCCGATTCGCGCACGCCCTCCACGAACCCGCCGAACCACGCCCGCAGCCCGGCGAGCGACCGCGTCCGTACGAGCGTGAGCAGCGTCCAGACGCCCAGGTGCACCGGGATCAGCGCGAGCGGCAGCCTGCGGCGGACCAGCCAGACGCGGTTGCGGGCGGTGACCCGGTAGTAGATGGCGTGCCGGGCGGGCGAGGTCTTGGGGTGCTGGAGGAGCAGCTCGGGGGCGTAGAGGATGCTCCAGCCGGCGTCGGCGGCCCGCCAGGCGAGGTCGGTCTCCTCGTGCGCGAAGAAGAACTCGGCCGGCCAGTCCCCCGTCTCGGCGAGCATCGCCATGCTCAGCGCGTGCCCGCCGCCGAGGAACCCGGTGACGTACCCGCCCTCCATCGGATCCCCCGCGCCGACCCGCGGCACATGGCGCCGCTGGGTCTCGCCGTGCTCGTCGGCGATCCGGAAGCCGACGATGCCCAGGCGGGGTTCGGCCGCGTACAGATCGCGTACGCGGCGCAGCACGTCCGCGTCGACGAGCAGTCCGTCGTCGTCGAGTTCCACCACGACGTCCACGTCACCGAACGCGCGGAGCCGGGCCAGACCCACGTTGCGGCCACCGGGGCAGCCGAGGTTCTCGTCGAGGTCGATGGTCGTGACCTCGCCGGGCAGGGAGAGCCGGTCGGTGAACTCCGGGAGCCGGCAACCGTTTCCGACGATCACGATGCGGGTGGGCGGGAGGTCCTGCTTGGCCACGGACTCGAGGAGCGCGTCGACCTCGGCGGGCCGGTTTCCCATGGTCACCACGGCGACGGCGATCCTCGGTCCGACCACGTCGCTCACTCCATCCGGCACGTCTCTCGCTCCATCCGGCCATCCGGCGATGCCCGCGCTCTGACCGCGCAGCACTCACCGTTCACCAAGATGTTGCCTCAGGTCGGCCGGTTGCTCCGACTCAAGTTCATTTTGCGGGACCTTTGTTGTCGCTTTGCCGGTTTTCCCTCCGCCGCACGAACTTCAGCCCCGACCAGTCGTCCCCCAGCGCCGCGACCTTCACATCGACGACACCGAGCGGGAGGAAGAGGTCGCGCAGGTCGTTCTCGCTGATGTCGCTGACATGCCCGGCGGCCTTGCGGGGCCAGGCGATCCAGAGCATGGCGGTGTCGGCGAGGTCGAGCACCAACTCCTGGGCTTCCGCGTCCAGTTGTCGCCGTTCCCGGTAGAAGGCGAGAGTGACGTCCGCGCCGCGCGGCCCACCGTCAGCGACCTCGCAGTCGGCGGGGAGTCCGGGGATGGCCCAGTGGTCGGGGGCGTGATGCAGACGGACCTGATGGCCGGGCTTGACGCCGATCTTCTTGGCCAGCGGGGTGCCGGAGTAACCTCCGGCCGCAGCAGGGGGGTTGACCATGTTCTTCGACCACCTTCTACGGCAACGACCGGTGCCCCGTCTCGATCGAGACGGGGCACCGTATCCCAAATGACCGCGTGCCGGTGTCAGCGACGTAAGCCGGCGACGTCAGCCGGCCATGTCAGCCGGCCATGTCGAAGGTGGCCGCCTTGGGCACGAACGTCGTGTCGCCGTCCTTGGCGGTAGCGAGCGCCGAGACGTACCAGGTGCCCTTGGCCGCGTCGGCCGCCTCCTTCTTGGTGACCTTGAACGTGTAGGTGCAGCGGGAGGTGCCGTCCGAGGTGCTCCTGCACGTGGCGGACTCGACGGACCGCAGGTCGGTCGCGGTCGGGTTCAGCTTCGAACTCGCGGGCCACGCAACGACCTTGAGGCCGCGGATGCCCGAGTCGTCACTGACGTCCACGGTGTAGGTGAAGGAACCGGCGCCGCTCGCGGACGGGGCGGTGTAGTGGGCCGAGCCCTTCTCCAGGGCCGGCTTCTCGGGGGCCGCCGAGGCAGCCGACGCGGCGAGACCGCCGGCGACGACTCCGCCGACCGCAGCGACGCCGGCGAGGGAGAAGAGGAGAGCGCGCTTGGACATGGACATGAGAGGTCCCCCTGTGTGGTGTGGATGGTGTGGGAGGCGGTGGTCGACCGCTTCCCTCGATGTGATCGAGCCTAGGAGCGGGACGCGGCCCGGTCCTCGGGCCCAAGGACGGTTGCCGCGTTGAACCAGAGATAGAGAGGGCGGGACCGGAATCCCCCCTCAGCCTGAGCCGGGCCGTTCACCTGCGCCCATAGCCTTTGAGTGTCATGAAACGAACCGACGACCGGCTGCTCCCGGTCCTGCTGATCTGTGCCCAGGCCCTGGTGTGGCCGGTGGCTCCGCTGCTGCGCGGCACCGTGCCGACCGCGGCCGACCTGCTCGTGGCCGCCCTGGTCGCGGGATCCGTGACGGCCGCGCTCGCGCTGCGCCGGACCCGTCCGGTGATCACGCTCATCGTGGTCGCCGCCGCCTGCGCGGTGGGCGCCGGCCCGCTGCCCACCGGGGCGATGGCGGTCTTCGGCACCGCGGGCGTCGCCCTCGCCCTGTTCACGGTGGCGGCCGAGCGCGACACCTTCACGACGGTCCTGTGCGTGGTCACGCTCGCGCTCTGGCAGTTCCTCCAGGACATCACCCTGCACGGGCTCAGCGACAACAACGGTCTCGACCTGGTCCTGATCACCCTGCTCTACGCCACCTCGTGCGGCGCGGGCTTCTCCGTACGGCGGACCCGTCGCGCCCGCCAGGCCGCCGAACTCCTCCTGAACCGCGCCGAGACCGAGCGCCACCGGCTCCCGGCGGCCGAACGGCGGCGTATGGAACGGGAGTTGCACGACGTCAGCGCCCACCATCTGACCGCCGTGGTCGTCACCGCCGGCGCCGCTCTCGGCCTGCGCGAACGCCGTCCCGAACTCGCCGCCGAGGCCCTGGAGTTCGCGACCGAGACGGGCCGCGAGGTCACCCGGGCACTGAGCGCGGTACGCGCCCCGGCCCCTTCCCGCGAGGAACTCCCCTCCCCCGAGGAGCGGTTGCGCTCCCTGATCGCGGGCTTCCGCCGCCTCAACCAACCGGTCGACCACGAGATCGGCCCCCTCCCCGACGGCGCCGTCGCGGACGCGGCCTACGGCATCGTCCGCGAGGCCCTCACCAACGTGGCCCGCCACGCTCCCGGCGCCCACACCACGGTGACCGTCCGCTACGGCGACACCCGCACCGACATCGTGATCACCAGCACGGCCCCGCCGTCCGGCACCCCGGCCCACGGCGCGGGCCTGGGCGGCGGCCGGGGCCAGGGCTTCCTCCGTTCCCGGGCCCGGGAAACGGGCGGCACCCTGACCACCGGCCCGACGCCGGAGGGCGGTTGGGAGGTCCGCGCGATCCTCCCCGGCCGTACGGCGGCCCCGGTGGAACACGCCGTCCCACGCGGCTACCGCGCAGCCCAGGTCGTCGCCGCGATCGGCCTGTGCTTCCAGCCCCTGCTACCGGTCCTGATCATCCGCGCGGATGCGACGTCGACCAGCACGCATGTGTCGGCGGGCGTCCTGTTCACCTTGCTGGCAGCAGCCCAGGCGGTGGCCCTGCTGTGGCTGCGCAGAGCACCGAGGACTGTTCAACTGGCCTTGATCGGCTTGGCGTTGCTATGGCCCCTGGCGATGACCACGGGCAACTACACAGGCCCGGTACTGCTGCCACCAACACTGAGCATGCTGGCAACATGCGCTGCGCTCACGGCCTTTAAGGGGCGCGGGGCTGTATCGATTTGCGGCTCCGCCGCGGGGCGCGACCAGCCCCCACCGGCCCGCACATACCAACTACCTCAAGTCCCCCTTTCTCTGTTCCTACTTGCAGCCACAGCCGCACACGCCACCGCCCTGACCATCGCCGTCCTGCACCGCGGCACGACTCTCCCCACCTGGGCGGTAATCCTGTTCGCAACAGCAGGGGTGTCACTGGTGATGGCCACCGCACACCGGATCGGAGCCCTGATCGCCCACCGCAACCAGGCAACCCAGGGCACCCAAACAGCACAACTCGCCAGCTGGACCGAGGAAGCCGTAAGAGACGCCTGGGCAGAACGCCGCCGTATCGCAGCAGGGCTGGAGACCACCGTCCTGGCCCGCACCGCAGACATGATCACGGAGGCAGAGGCAGGCCACCTGGACGAAACAGCGACCCGCGCCCGAGAGGCCCTCGCAGCGATGCGCGCCCTCCTGGACGCGGTCCGGGACGGCGAGGAGACGACAACCCCCGACCTACGCCCCCAACCCACGGTCCAGGCCCTCGACTTGCTGGCACACCAGTGCCGAGCCACCGGCCGCGACGTACAGATACGCGTGACCGACCGCGTACCGGAAAGGCTCCCCACCGAGGTGGACCTCGCCGCCTACCACGTCGCCGAAACCCTCCTCGCGACCGGCGACGACGACCCCGCCGTGCTCGAACTCGACGCGGACGACGCTACGTTGACGATCACGGCCACCGGCGTACCCCGCGCCGCCGGCACCGCCGTACGGGACCGCCTGACGGCAAGGATCGCGCCGCTCGGCGGCACCCTGACGGCCGGCCGCCCGCCGGGCACGGTCCATCTCCGGTTGCCGCTCGCGGCGCCGGACGACGAGGAGAGAGAACGATGAGCCTCAGGGTGCTGGTCGTCGACGACCAGGGCATCGTCCGGGCGGGCTTCGCCGCCGTGATCGACGCCGAGGACGACATGACGGTCGTGGGCGAGGCCGCCGACGGCGCCACCGCGGTGGTCCTGGCCGCCGAACTCGCCCCCGACGTGGTCGTGATGGACGTACGGATGCCCGAACTGGACGGTATCGCCGCGACCCGGATCATCACCGCCCGGGAGGACGCGCCACGCGTCCTCGTGCTGACCACCTTCGACCTCGACGCGTACGTCTTCGACGCCCTGCGCGCGGGAGCCTCCGGTTTCCTCCTCAAGGACGTGCACGCCTCCGAACTCCTGGCCAGCATCCGGGTGGTGGCGAGCGGTGAGAGCGTGCTCGCGCCGTCCGCGACCCGCAGGCTGATCGGGCACTACGCGTCCGGCGCGGGCACGGGTTTCCGTTCCGACGCCGAGAACGGTCCGCGTGAGTTGGAGAGCCTCACCGGCAGCCAGCGCAACGTTCTCGCCCTGCTCGCCTCCGGCCTCAACAACGCGGAGATCGCGGCGGAGTTGGACATCACCGTCGGCACGGTCAAGTCCCACGTCAACGCCCTGCTCCGCAAACTCGGCCTGCGCGACCGCGTCCAGGCCACGATCCTCGCCTACGACCTCGGCATCACCCGCCCGAACCCACCGGGCGCGGACCATCTCTGACAGACCCTCAACAACCCTTCGTTCAACGGCACTCAGGAGTACACCCATGCCCAGTACCGACGCCCATGCCGCACACTCCCCGCTCCACCGACTCGGCCAGAACCTCCGCAACCCCTTCGCCCTCGCCTACCTCGGGGTCTGCGTGGCCATCGTCGTCTGGACGGTCGTCGTGACCGTCATGGACGACTCGGGCGAGTCCATGGCGGGCGTCATCCCCGTCCTCGCCACCGCCCCGGCCAGCTTCGTACTCCTCGTACTGCCGGACGGCAAGGCCATGTTCATCGTCGCCGTCGTCATCGGCGCACTGGCGAACGCCTCGGTCATCGGCTGGTGCGCCCGCACACTGCGCCGCGGCAACCGGTCGGACGCGACCCGCTGAGCCCCGGGCGGGGCTAGGCTGGGGCCGCGGTGTTCGCCCTGCTTCGCATCGGGCACAACCACCGCGTCGAAGGACTGCGGCATGAGGCACGCGCCCTGCACCACGCACCAACCGACCACGACCCACGAAGAACGGTCCCTACGACCCCTGTTGACGGCCGTTCCCCCGCTCCCCGACCCGGCCCTGCTGACCGAGCTCGTCCAACTACGCCTCCAGAACGCGCAGTTGATGGTGGCCCTGGAGACGCGGGCGGTGATCGACCAGGCCCGCGGCATGGTGATGGCCCTCGCACCGTGCTCCAGCGACAAGGCCTGGGACCTGCTGGTGGGCGTCTCCCAGCACTGCAACATCAAGCTCCGGGCCGTGGCGGCGGCACTGGTCGCCACGACGGAGGACCAAACGCTGCCGCCCCAGATCCAACGGGAGTTGCGCCGCGCACTGCGCCGCCTCCACGCGGCGGACCGGCCGTAGCGAGCACGGGCGGACCAGCCGTAGCGAGTACGGGACGGGGACGGCACCGGGAGCTGTGGTTCCAACTCTCCGGTGCCTTCGTCCAGAACGGCCGACGGACGCCCCTGCTGGGTAGCCCGACCCACGGAACCTAAACAGCCCGCAATCTACGTGAACCGGCGGACCTATCCGGGACGTTGTGTCCGGTCGTTGTGCGCCAGCCCGTCCGGATGGTCCTCCGTACGCTCACCGAGCGGAAGTACCAGTACGCGTACGGGTGTTGAGCCGACCTCGCGCTGGATCCGCCCGATGTCCTGCCACCCCCAGCCCTTCAGGGCGGCCAGGATCCACCGGGCGGGCTCGTCGACCAACGTGACGCCCAGCGAGGCCTGGTGGTCGGTGAGCAGCCGCTCCTGCATCAGGCGGGCGAGGCCGCGCGCGTGCTGGTGCGGATGGACGAGGGTCTCCAGGATCGCGAACACATGCCCGGACGCGGTGAGTTGCTCCAGGTTCTGCGGCAGCGGCCCGTCGAACCCCTGCCACCACGACCCGTCGCGCGGCACGGAGAAACCGCAGACACACCCCGCCAGGGCCGCCGCCTCGGCGACGAGCATGTCGAAGCCCGGCAGTTTCACGTCGTCGGCGAGCCGGAGCAGGAACTTCTGCCGGTCGTTGAACTCCTCGCCCGCCTCCGCGTCGGAGGACTCCACGTACAGATCCGCGAGATCCTCCCGCAGGCCCTCGGCCTGCCAACGGTTCAGCCGGCGCAGCCGCACCGTGTCCATGGCGTCCGCGGCGCCCATGACGGTCGGTTCCGGCTCCTGGCCTTCGGGTTCGTGCGATGGCAGCGAGCTGCTCATGAGACGCCTCGGTTCGGAAGACTCGGTGGGGCGGTGCGGTGATGCGGCGCCGGGGTCTGGGACGTCTGTACAGCAGCATAGCCACGGGCATGACGAAAACCCGTTCGAATGAGCCTGTTTGAAAGCCGTCCCCCCGGGCACTCGTCCGGTGTGCTTCGGACCGGAGGCACCCCCGTGGGAGCGGTGTTCGCTGCTCCCTGGTGTGCTGCGGTCTGCCGACCCCACGGTGAGTGACACCACCGATGAGGGAGCACGTCCCCATGCAGGCCGAACGCACCCGTAAGACCCGTACCACCAGGCGTTCCTACGACGACTCCCCCGACACCGCCGAGTCGTTCCGCCGTATCGCCGCACTGCCGGACGGCCCGGAGCGGGCGGCGCTGTGCCAGGAAGTGGTGTGCGCGTGGATGCCGATGGCCGTACGGCTGGCCCGGCGCTTCCGGCACCGCGGCGAGTCCGCCGAGGATCTCACGCAGGTCGCCCAACTCGGCCTGGTCAAGGCGGTGTCGCGCTTCGACCCGAGTCTCGGTACGGCCTTCCCCAGCTTCGCCATCCCGACGATCCTGGGCGAGGTGAAGCGGCACTTCCGTGACGAACTCTGGGTCGTCCACGTCCCGCGCCGGGTGCAGGAGTTGCGCGGTCAAGTCCGTTCCGCCGACCACGAGTTGAGCGCCACGCGGGGCGGGACGATCTCCGGGGTCCAGGAGATCGCCGCGCACACCGGGCTGTCGGAGGCGGAAGTACGGCTGGGCCAGGGGGCGTTGGAGGCCTACACCGCCTGGTCCCTGGACGCCGTACCCGGTCACCCCACGGACGGCCATCCGCTGACCGACACCCTCGGCGACATCGAGCCCGACTTCGACCTGATCGTCAACCGCGAGGCCCTGCGCCCCCTGTTGCGGGCGCTGCCCGAGCGCGAGCGCGAGATCCTCTACATGCGGTTCTACTGCGAGATGACCCAGGCCCGCATCGGGCTGCAACTGGGCGTCTCCCAGATGCACGTCTCCCGCCTGATCACCCGCACCTGCGCCCGCCTGCACGACCAGGTGATGGCCGAACCGCGCGCGTTCAGGAGGGCGTCGTAACGACACCCGGCGTGTTCGCCGCCTCCGCGACCAGCTCGCTCCCGGTCGACGTACGCGACGGATCGCTCGCGGCGGTCATCAGCCAGGCCGCCGTGGCGGGGTCCGTCTCAGGGGGTACGACGAGCAGGTCCCAGCGGCTCGTCCGGTACGACAGGAGCAGCAGCTGGTGCGGATCCTGCTCGTCCAGGAACCAGCCGACCTTCACGACATGCCCCGCGACCGGCACCTTGCGCGGGAAGGCGGCCGGCCAGTGCGTGGGATTCACCGTGACCCGCGTGATCCGCCCCCACAACGAGTCGAGCACGGCGACCAGCGAGGGAAGCTCCGCCCCCAGATCCCGGGACCGGGGCCACCAGGCCCCGTCCAGCAGCGCGGGCGAGGAACCAAGGGGAGCGAGCGACATACGGAGTGCGGGGGCTGATGAAACAGGTACAACAGGCGCAACGGGTACAACGGGCGCAGTCATGACGCGAACCCTGCTCTGGGCCGGTCGCAACCGGCCCGGCGTATTCGATCGCCGAAAACGACACGGGCATGGAGGCCTGTGCGCGGAATACCCTCGGTGACTTCGAGCGTACTCCTCAGGCACCGCCCCACCCGGTCGAGTGGTCGTCCGGGTCCTCGGTCTCGTAGAAGGCGGGCCCGAGGCGCACGGCCAGGGCGTCGCCCGCGATGTGCGTCCGGGTCACCGTCCCGTCGTCGCCCGACGTCAGCTCGGCGTAGTACGCCGGGGCCACCCAGTCCATCGGACGGTGGAAGAAGAAGTCGACCGTGTCGTCCGGATACTCCCCGCGAAGCAGCGGAAGCACGGTCTCCAGGTCGCCCTCCGCACCAGGCCCACTGACCACCACGGCCACCCGCCCCGGCTCCGTCCGCCACACCCGCACATGCGCGCTGCCGGACCATCCCTGAGGGGGCGCCCACGGGTCCTCGTCGCGGATCAATCGGGCCGATTGAAAACCCTCAACCGCCATACAAGGCCCCTGCTTTCACCCACGACCACCGACCCACCGACCACCGCGAGAGCCATGAGTACGACGCCGAAGACCGTGGCCCCGCCGGTAAGCCCCACCGCGTCACTGAGATACCCGGCGGACACGGGCAGCATGCCCGCGAGGACGTAACCCCCCACGTTGAGCGCGGCGTTGGCCTCCGCCAGCCGCTCCGGCGGCACGCTGGAGTTGAGCAGGGAGAGCCCGCCGAGCTGCCCCATCCCCTGCCCCGCGCCGGCGAGCAGCGCGGAGGCGACGAGCACCGGTGCCGCCGAGGTGTGCACGGCGACGATCAGGGCGACCATGCTCAGCGCGGTACTCACCGCGCCCGCCGCGAGGATGACGGACCGGCTCAGCCGCCGTACGGCGAACTGCACGCCGGTCGCGGTGAGGAACATGACGAACGCCATGGCACCCGCGACGATCCGACTGGTGGTGCCGAGCAGCCCGGACAGCAGCGAGGGTCCGAGCGAGAGCACGAAGGACGTGGCGGTGATGCCGGGCGCGAACACGGCGACACCCAGGGCGAGTTGACGCCCGTTGCCGGGCGGCACGCCGGGTATCCGCACCCACGCTCCCTTCGCGGGCGCCGTAGGACGCCGGACCGGCATGCGCAGCACGGCGAGCACCGCGCTGACGAGCAGCACGGCCTCGACCACGAAGACGGTGACGGTCGGCGCGGGCACGGTCTCGGAGAGCACACCGGCGAGCAGCGGACCGAGCCCGGCGCCGAACACCATCGCGCAGGACGCGAGCAGCGCGGCGATCCGTTGCCGGTCCGGCCCGGCCACATCGGTCACCGCCGCCATCCCGGCCGAGACGACGGCCCCGACCGCGATCCCGGTGAACAGCCGGGCCACGATCAGCGCGGCCACACTGCCGGCGGTCGCGAAGACGAGACAGGCGGCAAGGGCGAGCGCGAGCGCCGGCAGCAGGACGGGCTTGCGCCCGAGCCGGTCGGAGACCACGCCGGAGACGAGCAACGAGCCGACGAGCCCGACGATGTAGAACGCGAACACCACGGTCAGGGTGCCCTTGGAGAACCCGATGTCCCGCTGCCACAGCACATAGAGCGGCGTAGCGGCGTTCGACAACACGAACACGGCGGTGACGGGCCACGCGGCCAGCCAGACCCACCACAGCGGCGCGTCAACTTCCCTCGATACGGCCCGAGTTCCGGACATGGCTGTGCCCCACCCCCAAGTACGCCCGGGCATCCCCGGGCACCTACAGTACGAGTCGAGTCGAACTTAGCATGCAGTACGATTCGAGTCGTACAAGGAGATCGAGAGCCGCACCGCGCCACACCGAGCCACACCGAGCCACGAGGAGCCGCCATGTCCCGGGTCGCGGGCACCGCACCCACCATCAGGTCGCTCCCGGAACCGCCCGGCCTGCCCGCCCCCCTCCCGGAGCCGGCGGTCGACGAACTCCGCCTGGAGACCGTCCTCGGCGCCCTCAGCGACCCGCTGCGGCTGACGATCATCCGCAAACTCCTCCTGGAATCGGAGCGGTTCGACCACACCTGCGGCTGGTTCGGCCTCGACCGCCCCAAGTCCTCCCTCACCCACCACTTCAAGGCCCTACGCGAGGCAGGCCTGACCCGCCAGCGCCAGTACGGTCTCGAACGCCGCAGCCACGTACGCGTCGACGACCTCAACTCCCGCTTCCCGGGCCTGCTGGACCTGGTCGCGGCGTGGACGCCCGAGGTGTGACCGCGAATGCGGGAGGCGTGACCGCGGATGCCGAACCGCCCTCGTGGACGCGGCTTGGGCGCGGTCCGCGCCCAAGCCGGTCTCACCTGTTTCGTGCCGCTATTTCGTGCCGCGCAGGTTCCGTGCGGCGCTTCGGTCGAGTCGGGTCGTGGGCTGACGGGTCTGCGTGGTGAGCCGCTTGATGTCACGGCCGAGCTCTTGGTCACGGGTCTTGCTGTACTCGGCGTACTGCTGTTGCAGGTAGGCGGGCAGGTCCGCCGGCGGCGGGGCCTGGCCGGATCCTGCGATGGCCGCGATGACCCCGCCGATGCTCCGGGCCCTCTTGGCCTTGCTCCAGAGGCTCACGCGACCACCGCCAGGCCCGTGCCGTCGTCGCCGTAGGTGGTGCCGGGCTCAAGACCGGCGTCGGCCCACCGGGTCGCCTGGGCGAGTGCCAGGTCGAGACCGTCCAGGGCGAGACGCGGTACGGGAAGGGAGCCGCCGTAGCCACTGTGCTGATGGATCGAGCGGGCGTAGCGGATGGCCCTGTCCTGGGTGCTCTCCACGACCCTGCGGGTCGCTTCGATGCGTATGCGCGCGCATTCCCGGGTCAGTTGGCCGACGAGCCGGGCAGCCTGCCGCACCACGATCTCGCGCCTGGCGCGCAGCGCGGTCTCGGTCGACCGGGTGCCGTGCAGTTGTGGGGCGAGCACGTCGAGCGCCTCGGTCACCGTCGAACCGTCCGCGAACTCCGACTGGTAGGACAGGTAGGCCACCCCGCTGATCACGAGGGTGAACAGCCCGGCCATGACGGCGGTCAGGAAGCGCTGGCCGGAGGGGCCGTCGAGAACGATTCGCCAGGCCATGGCCGCGCCGAGGAACACGGCGATGAGACAGCACAGGAGGAGTTCGGCCACGAGGGTCTTCGCCCCGCCCCTGGAGAAGTCCCACCCGCCGTGCGCGGCACGGTGCGCGCGATGACGTCTGCCGAACAGTTTCATGGCCAGCCCGACCCCGAGCGTGCCCAGCAGCCCGAACAGCAACGCGGTGACGGCCCGGAGAACGCCGTCGGAGGTCAGCCAGAACCGGCGCAGGTCCACGTTGAGGAACTTGGCCATCAGGAAGGTGAGGATGACGACGTCGAGCGCGAGAAGCGTCAGCAGGATCTTCTTGACGCGGGCGGAGACCCGCCGGTGCGCCCGGGAACCGGCCTGTTCCTGCTCCTCGACGAGTGCCGACCACTCGGCATGCCGTCCATGGGCCTCGTCCGAGGTGTAGGACTCGCCGTGCGGCCCCACGTAGCGGCGTTCCCGCAGCGAGGCGATCTGGTGGTCGATGAACTGGGCCTCGGCGTGCAGGCCCTTGATCGTCGCGACCGTCGGTTCGACGGTCCGGGCGGCCTCCGTCCTGGCCCAGGCGTCGGCGCGGCGCTCGGCGGCCCTGCGCAGACTGTCCTCGGAGTTGGTCCACTCCCCGGCCGGGCGATCGCGCCCGATCCGCCGCGCCTCGCCGACCAGTTCATGGCAGCGGACGATCTTCGTGAACGGCATGGGGCCCATCCCCACGGCGGAGGTGAGGGTCTGTGTGCCGGGGATTCGGACGCGGCCGCGCGGGACGCGGTCCGCTCCTCGTGCGGTGCTGTCGTGTCGTGTGGTGCTGTCGTGTCGTGCGGTGCTGTCGGGTGTCATGACGGGTCGGTTCCTTCTTTCGTGGTGACGGTGATCTCGACCCGCCGGTTCTGGCGGGCCAACGGCTCGGCGAAGACGCCGCCGGGCATGTTGTCGACGACGGGCCGGGTGGAGCCGACCCCCTCCACCGGGCCGATGAGGCCGGGCTCCACGCCCAGGCGCACCAGCCGGTCGCGGACGGCACGCGCCCGCGCCGCGGACAGGGCGAAGCCGCTCGCCCCGCTGCCCACCTGGGCGGTGTGGCCGGTGATCCGTACGACGCGGCCGGCCGGGCAGCCCTTGAGGCTGTCCGCGACCGGCTTCAGGTAGCGGTCCGCGCCGTCGCGGAGGGTCGCGTCGTCCGCGCCGAAGGTGACCGAGGCCGGGACGACGAAGGTGCCCGTGCAGGAGGTGGGGGTGGCGGCCACCGGCACCACCGGGACGGGCCGGTCCGACGCCGACGGGAGCCGTGGGACGTCGTCGCCGCGCACCGTGCAGGACGCGGCCCCGGAGGCCGCGCACACCGCCCGCCACAGCTCGGTTATCCGCTGGGCCGCCGGCAGCGGCAGCCCCGGCTGCGTGCCGTACGCGATGCCCAGACCGACGAACTCGACGTGCCGACCGCTCCCGTCGGGGACGAGTCCACGGCCGTGCAGGTCGCGTGCCACGGCGGCGGCGTCGAAGTTCCAGCCGAGCGTGCGGACGTCCAGCGGATCGACGGTCTGGACGCCGGACGACACGAGGACGATCGTGCCTCCGGCCGGGGTCGCCTGGAGGGCCCGGCGGTATGTGCCGAGCAGGTCCAGTCCGTCCACGTTCGGCGTGTTCACGGTCAGCGCCGAGCGCAGCCGCGCCGTCTTCTTCAGGACCTGCCGCCTCGCGGTGGCCGCGTCCTGTTCGACCTCCGACTCGTCGCGCATGGGCGTCAGATCGACCTCGGCCACCTGCGGGTCGGTGGACACGACCACGGAGACCGTCCCGTCCCCGGGATCGGCCGCGCCCAGGGCGTGGCGTACCGCGAGGTCCTCCAACACCGGGGCCCACGGCGCCGGTTCCGCCATGCTGCCGGTGACGGCGATGGTCAGCGGTGCCGGGGTCGGCACGGACCCGCAGGCGGTGAGGGTGCCCACCGCCAGGCCGGCCAGGGCCAGGCTCAGTGACAGAGCACGCAGTGCGGCACGGGCCGCGTACGGCCTCGTACGGGAGGCGGTCACGCGGCACCTCCCCGGCGCGCGACGGAGGTCAGGTGCCAGCCGCCCCCGCAGTACCGACAGCGGTACGCCCGCACCACCGTCCACTCGGCGCGCACGCCGTCGCGCTCGGCTCGCGCCCTGGACTCCCGCGCCGCCACCAGGAGAAGCCTGGCGTCCTTGCGCTCGCCCAGTCGCCGCTTGCCGGTCTCGGCACAGACCGGCCAGTTCCGCCGGGGCCTGCGTCGTCCTCGTGTGATGGCCATGGATTCCTCCGTCGCCGCTCGGGACCTGGGACCGGCCGATGACCGTGCCCCACCGTGGAGGAAAGGAATAGCGGGCGGCTTTCCGCCCGCCTCGTGGAAATCACGAGATGTCCAGTTCATGGCCGGTCGCGGGAGCCCAGTCGTGGGGCACGGTCCTCGGCGGGTCCTCGGCCGGTCCTGGGGCCCCGTCGTCAGGGGGTCATGAAAACCACGACCCCCGGCGGAAGCGCTGTTCCACACTGAGAGCGCCAAGGCCCGACAGACGTCACGCGGGGGTACATGAGATGTCGCTGTCCCAGCAGGAAGACCGGTTGTCGCTCGTCGACTTCCTGCCCGCGCCGAGCCGGGCCACGAATCCCTGGGCCCAGATCCTGCGGGATCTGCGCGCTCAGGCCCCGATGAGCCACTGGTCGACCCGGGTGACAGCGGCCCGCATCCACCGCCACGACCGTCTCCGGCCGTTCGCGACCCGGGGGTTCCTGCTGGTGGTGCTCGCCGTGCTGTTCGTACTCGCCGACGGCGTCCGGCCGACCGCGTGGGCCCTGTTGTCCGTGGGCGTGACGCAGACACTCCTGGAGATCCACCTCGACGGCCAGGCCCACGGCGGCAGGAGGGCGCGGTTCACCCTCACCCGCCTGCTGCTCGCCTGGCAGGACAACTGGCAGTGGGAGCGCACGCTGCTCAACGCCACCGGGTTACTGGGCGGGATCGCCGTGCCGGCGAACGTCGTCGCCGTCCTGTTCTTCACCGGCCCGGGCCGGCCCGGCTGGGTCAAGGTCGCCGCCCTGGGGGTGGCTCTCGCGTACGCCAACTCGGGGATCTACCACGTGCTCACGGACGGCACCTACTACTCGGCCAACCAGAGCCTGCCCCGGATCCTGGTGACGCTGCGGGCGTACGGCTGGCTGTTGGTCACCGGAGTGCTGGCCCTCGTCGTGGGCCTGTCCGTACACCTGGGACGGTGGCACCCGGACATGGTTCCGCTGGCATGGGCGATGTGCGCGCTGCCGTACGCGGTCGGCCTGAAGATGCGCGACTACGACCGCTACCTGCGCGCCAGCGGCGAGGAGGCCGCCGTCGCGATGACCGAGGCGCGCAGTCGGCTGGCGCAGGACTTCCACGACACGCTCAACGCGGTCCGCTCGCTGAGCAGAGCGCTGGCCCGCGACGACTCGGTCAGTCCCGAGTACAAGATCGATGCCGCCGACCTCGCGCCGAAGCTCACCCTGGTCAAGGAGATGGTCGACGAGTACGCCTGGGAGGCCCAGGGCAGGGAGATCACCCTGGAGGGGATAGTCGAACAACTCGGGCGCGACCACTCCCTGCGCGTCACCGCCGAGTTCGGCCTCGGCGAACTGCGCCCGGAGAACCGGGAACTCGTGCGCCAGCTGATCACCACGGTCGTCGCCAACGCCGCCCAGGCGATGGCGCGCCTGGAGATCCACGATCGGCCGGTCTCGGTGTCCGGACAGGTCTCGGACGGAATGATCCACCTGAGCATCCGGGACCCGCTCCCGCTGATTCCGGCCGCCGCGTGGTGTCCCGACGGCAGCACACTGGCGGTCATGCGGGGCCGGCTGCGTCGGCTCGGCGGTGACATGACGCAGACCGCGGTGGCCGGGGGGAAGGAAATCCGCGGCGTATGGAGTGTCCGTCCGCCGAGGCTCAAGAGGGGGTCCACACGATGACGTTGGAATATCTCCTGGTCGACGACCAGGGCAAGCGCAGCCGGGTGTTCGACCGGCAGGTGTCCGTACCGGGCGAGCTCGAGTTCACGATGGTGGACGACCCGGAGCTGCTGCTGGACCTGAGCCCGGCGGACCTGGCGGAGTTCGACGGCGCGATCGTCGACTTCCACCTGAACACCTCGTCCAGCCCCGGCTACCGCCCGCTGACGATCACCGATCCCGCCCTGTACGACGAGCCGGTCGAGGTCCGCACCGGCATGGGCGTGATGCTGTACCTGAAGCAGCACGCGCCGCTGATGAACGTGTACGGGATGACCGAACTGCCGCACGGCCACGCACAGTTGTTCCTGGCCGCGGCCTCCGTCTGGCTGGGCGCCGAGCCGCTGAACGTGGACGAGCCGCCGGAGATCCTGCGCCGGGTCCTCCTCGACGCCGACGGGGAGCAGGCGCACCTCCAGGCGTCCCACCGGAAGATGCGGGACTCGGCCGAGCCCTTCCGCCGGCTGATGGACAGCTGCCTGAACCGCCGGCACCTGACCGAGACGTACGACTGGCTGCGCTGCTACCGCGAGTGCAACGGCCCCAGGGCGCACACCCAGGTCCCGGGTGCCGTCAGCCGCCTGCTGGGCCTGCGGTTCCGGGTCGACCCGGAGAAGACGTTCTTCCCGATGATGACCCAGTGGCAGAACGACCTCGAAGCGTTCGTGCGGGCCTGGGGCAAGGACACCTCGGACTGGCCGGATCTCTCGGCAGGCGTCTCCGCGAAGACCTGGGCGGAGCGCAACCCCGTGCTGGAGTACGTGAAACCGGGCGCGTACGACACCTTCTTCAACTCCAGGGATGTGCGGGCCGCGTTGACGTACTACCGCAAACTCGCGCCGGAAGGCGAGCTCCTGTGATGATCACCCCCATGACGGCGCCTGCGTGGCGGCCCGCACGAGTGGACACCACCGGCCGACCGGGCGGTGAGATCCTGCTCGGCGTCGTGGACGGCCGGCACGACAGCGACGACCCCACGTTCGTGGTCGCGCAGGGTTTCCTGGCGTTCGTGGAACCGTTCGAGATGCAGCGGTTCCAGGTGATCGCCGCGGTGCTGCGCGCGCGGCTCGTGGTCGTGGAGACGCCGGGCGCCGGATTCGCCTCCTCACGGCTGCTTCCCGAAGAGCGCCGCGCGTTGTTGCGGGGCGACTTCGGGGTGCCCGCGCGGCGGATGCTGCGTGCGGCCACCGAGGTCATCGGCTCCGACGGGCCCGCCGGTGCGACGGGCGTGCTGGGCTACTCCCTCGGGGCGTCCTTCGCCGCTGCCATGGCCGCCGTCTCCGGTACGTCCGGGACGGGGCCGCCGTTGGAGACCGTCGTGCTGGTCGAACCGGTCGCCGTCCAGCGGTGGAGCGCGGCGGCCCTCGTGTCGGCCGTGCGCCGCGAGAACCGTCTGGTCGGGACCTACCTGGCCGAGACGGCCACGGTGGCCGGCGCCGTCCCGCCCTTGGAGGCCCGCCCGGACGAGTCGCCGAGCACCCGCCGCCGCGCGGACCTGCTGCTCCTCGCGAACGCCCTGCGCGCCGGCCGCCTCTCCACCGACCTCGGCACCGCCGCACGACGCCCGGTCCGAGGAACCCGCCGCCTGATCGTGGTCCGCGGCGAGCAGAGCGCCCTGTCACCTCGACAGGCGGTGCGCGACCTGGTGACGGCCGCCGAGGGGCAGGGCATCGGGGCCCGCCTCCTGAGCGTCCCCGGCCCGCATGCCTTCTGGCACTCGCTCCCGGCGGTCGGCTCCGCCGCGACGGACCTGGCACACACGTTGGGGACGTTCCCCTCGTGACCCCTTCACCGACCGGACCGGCCCGGACCGCCGCGCGACTCAGAGGCATCGCCGCGGCAGCGCTCACGCTCGGCGTGGTCTGCCAGTTCGTACAGCGAACGGACCCGACCCCCTCACTGCTGTACTTCACGGTCGACTCGGCGCTGCTGGCCGCGACCGTCATGACCTGGCGCCTGGTGCGCGGGCCCGCCGACGGCGTCCGGGGCGACCGGGTCCGTGGTGCCGCCGTGGTCGGGGTGGTGCTCTCCTCGCTGATCTACGTGACGGTGATCGCACCGAGCAGTCCGTCAGGCACCTGGTTCGGCGCCCATGACGACGCGTGGGCACGTACGGCGACACTCTTCCTCCACGGGGTGGCACCGGTCCTGGTGGTCGCGGAGTTCCTGCTCTCCCCCTGCTCCCTCCCCGCCACCTGGCGCGAGGCCACTCTCCTCGCCTGGTGGCCCGCCACCTACCTGGCCGTCGTAGGCACCCTCTCGTGGTCGGGCGCGGCAACGATGCCTTACCTCTTCCTACGTCCCTCCCGGTTCGGCGATGTCACCGTCGCGGCGACCGTAGCCGTGCTGTACGCCATCGTCGTCGCGCTCGGTGTCGCCCTGGCAGCGACTCATCGCGCGGTCCGACGGCACCACCACACCATGGGGACCCGCTAGAACACGCGTCCCTGGGCGCGACGATGCCCCGCCGACCGTCATGGCCGGCGGGGCATCACCGGTAGGGCGCCGGAACGCGTCAGCCGATGTAGCCGGCGACGTCCGCGATCACGTTGGTCGTGCTGTTGGTGTAGAAGTCCACCTTGCCGTCGGAGCCGACCGGCGCGATCACCTGGTTGGAGATCGTCCTGCCCTTCACCCAGTTCAGGTTGGAGGCCGTCGGGCGGCTGCCGCCGTCGGCGAAGGCGGTGAGGTAGCCGCTGCCGGTGGTACCGGTGACGGTGACGGTGAGTACGACCGCCTTGACGCCGGCCGGGATGCCGTCGGCGCCGGAGATCTGTAGGGCCAGGGTCTTGCCCGAGCCCAGGGCGGCCGTCTTGCGGGTGTCCAGGAGACGCAGCGGGGTGACCGTGTCGAAGGTCGAGCCGCTGGTGGAGAAGTAGCCGGAGACATCGGCGATGACGTGGCTGGTGCCGTGCACGTAGATGCTGACGTTGCCGTCGCTCGCGATCGGCACGACCACGAGGTTGGGGATGGTGGTCCCGGTGGCCGACCAGTTGACGTTGGAGGCGGTCGGGCGGGTGGCGCCTTCGGGGTAGGCCTCCAGGTAGCCGCCGCCGACGGTCTGGGTCGCCGTCAGGTTGAGCACCACGGAGGTGGCGCCGGTCGGTACGCCGCCGTGGCCGCGGACCTTGAGGCTGACCACCGCGTTGGAGATCTTGGTGGTGGTGGAGATGCCGACCTTGGAGCGGGTGTCCAGCAGGCGGGCCGGTGCCAGCGCCGTGTACTTCGAGCCGGTGGTGCCGCTGGTGTAGTAGCCCTGGACATCGGCGATCAGGTGGGTGGCGCTGTTGGTGGAGAGGTCCACCACGCCGTCACCGGCGACCTTGACGGTCGTCGAGGCCGCGACGGTCTGGCTCGCGCCGGTCCAGTTGACGTTGCTGGTCGACGGCTTGGCGGTGCCGTCGGCCCAGGCCGTCACCGAACCGGCGCCGGTGGTGCCGGTGACCGTGAGGTTGAGCACGACACCGGTGACGCCGCTGCTCGGGATCCCTCCGACGCCCTCGATCTTGACCGGGGCGGTGCCGCCCGCGACCAGGGGCTTGGTGCTCGGGATGGAACTGAGGCCCCAGCCGGTGCCGTTGCGGGTGTCCAGCAGGCGCTTGGGGCTGCTGAGCGGGTGGAAGGTGGAGGCGCCCGTGGCCGCCGTACCCTTGGCCGCGCACAGCGCGGTGGTCAGGCCGGCCTCCTTGGGCGAGCCCAGGCCGGTGACCTCGTCGTAGCCGGCCGCCGCCGTGAAGCCGGTGGCGTACGTGGAGTTGTTGCCGCTGGTGACGTCCCAGAAGTTCGTCGGGTAGCTGCTCCGCGCGGCCTTGTAGAGGGCGTTGTTGAGGAAGCCGACCTGGCCGTTGGCCTGGCAGGCCGCGCCGGCGTTGGCCTGGACGATCGCGGCGGCCCAGGTCGGGGCCGCGCCGCTGGTGCCGCCGATGATGGCGGGGAGGGGGCTGGAGGACTGGCTGTCGTCCTGGAGGTAGATCGGGTAGCCGGCGTACGGGTCCGCCAGGGCGGAGACATCCGGAACGGCACGCTTGGTGGTGGCGGCGACACCGCCCTGGTAGACGACGGGAGCCCAGCGCGAGGAGACGCCGCCACCGGTACCGCCGGTGTCGTTGTTCCACGTCTTCTGGGTCGCGCTGCTGCCCGAGCCGGTCATCGTCGTACCACCGACGCCGGTGACATAGGGCTGGCTCGCAGGGTCGTCGACGGCCTTGGCGGTGGAGCCGGTGGCGCGGTAGCAGTCGCTGGAGCCGTCGTCACCCGAGGCGGCGACCACGCTCTGGCCCTGCGCGGCGGCCTCCGCGAAGACGGTGTTCTCGGCGTTCGCGGTCGCGCTGCTCTCGACCGCCTCGCACTCACCCCAACTGGTGGAGATGACCTGCGCCTGGTCGTCGGTGACCATCCGCTGGTAGACGTCGAGCACGTTCTGGTCGGTCGCGGACGCGGCGTCCGGGCCCTGGTAATCGATGATGCTCGCGCCGGGCACCAGACCGATCAGGTCGTCGATGTCGAGCGCGGACTCCACGCCGACCGACCCGTCGGTGGCCGGTGCGCCGGCCCCTGCCGTCGTATCGACGTACACGGTGGAGACCGAGGTGCTGGTGCCGACGCAGGACTGGTACGCGGCGATACTGCCGGCGTCGACGTTCTCCAGCTCGAACACGGCCACGGTCTGCCCCGCACCCACGGTGGCGGAGCTGGTCATCCCGTAGGTACCGGCCAGCTTGCCGGGGCTGTAGTAGTCGGTGCCGTCGGCGAGGCCCGAGCCGGTGAAGTCGGCGCAGAGCGCCGGGCTGTACGCGTTGGGGGTCACCGTGCGCGAGCCGCGTCCGGAGACGGTGGCGGAGCCGGAGCTGGTCCTGCTCGCGCGACGCGCCGCGGTGTGGTGGCCGGCGACGGTGTTGACGCTGCTCAGGCCGACGACCCCGGTCACCGACGCCGCTACGTCCGCGGGCAGGGAGGGGGCCGACGTGTTGAGGTAGTCGGTGGTGCCGTCCTTGAGCCGGACGTTCCGGAAGCCGGTGGCGAAAGCGTGGGACGCCTGTGCGGCGGTGGCGGTGACTGGTATGGACAGGCCGTCCGGACTGACCTTGCCGGGAGCGAGACCGGCCGCCTTCAACGCCCGTGAGACCCCGGCGATGGTGGCCCGCGTAGGACCGAAGACCGAGGCGAACTGCCCCTTGGCCAGGTAGTGGTGGTACTGGGCGTTCCCTGGTGTGGACACCGCAGTGACGAAGTCCGCCAGCGACTGCGGGTCACGCGGGGCCAGGTTGACACTGAGGTGCAGCGTGGTTCCCGACGCGGTCGCGCCGGTCACCGTCGCACCCGCCGGGACGCGCGGAGCGGTCCCTATTCGTTTGGGTGCGTCCGATCCGGGCGTTCCCGCCTGGGCGACCGCGCCGTTGGCGGTCGCGGTGACGACGGTGAGGGCGACGGCGGCGGTGGACGCCGCCATGATCACCCTGGCCCGTCTGTGGGTCTTGGCTGCCGCGGGTCCGGGACGTCCCGGTGCGGCGTGGGCCTTCTTGGCCATACAGAAATCTCCTAGAAACTGACGCACCGTCATACCCGTGGCCGTGACGATGGTCGAAGCGTCACTCGGCCCCGCGGGCGCGTCCGTGTCACCAGGCACGCAGGAGCTATCCCTCTTAACCGAAGTGTGCGCATTTCTTACCAGGGCTGGACAGTTGCTGTCTCTGTTCACCCGGGAACCATGAACGGATCTTTACGCCACCGCCGCGGGGCGAGCGTGCGCGCCACGTCGTCGAGTACCGTCCGCGCTCTCCCGACCTCGGGCCAGTCCGCCGGACGAACAGCGGTTCCGGCCGACGACCGCGACGAGTCGGCCGACGGCAGGAAACAGCCGCCGAGGGTCCATTACGGGACGCCAGTTGCGCGACGCCGCTTTGCGCGGACGAGGCGAGCCTCAAGCACCACGTACAACACATTGGGGCCAGATGGCGTCCGACCAGGTGGTACCGGGGATCAAATCACCGGAATCCGCAGGCCTGGGACGGTCGCTGCGCCCGATCGGTTGTCCAACTCGCTTTACCGGGACGCTTCGTCGGCAGACACCCCCACGCAGATCGTCATGGGCCTCGAACCGGAACAC
Source organism: Streptomyces colwelliae (assembly GCF_048158785.1). Lineage (NCBI taxonomy): Bacteria > Bacillati > Actinomycetota > Actinomycetes > Kitasatosporales > Streptomycetaceae > Streptomyces > Streptomyces colwelliae. The sequence continues at coordinate 22,910 of NZ_JBLTJC010000126.1, forward strand.
GTAGCGCTTGATCCCCTGCACCGGGTGGTGGGACATGACCTTGCTCCCCCGCCCACGCCGCACGAACACACAGCGGCCAGGCAGCCGTTGCCCGGCTCCGCCACTGCACCGCCACGGGCTCGGCTCGGTCGCCACGGACAACCGCGACTTCTCGTCTCGGTCGCTCTCCGGGTGCGGCCATCGGGGCTGAACGCCACCGACTCCACCCCATCGGTGTGCCCTGTCAGGCGGTGCTGGAGTGGGAGAGCCGCGGCAGCGAAAAGACTGACGGAGTCTTCCGCTTCTCTGAGGAGAATGGTTCAGCCGAATCCAAGACGCCGGCCCCGTTCACTGAGTTGTTTCAGAGTGGCCACTGATCGGGTGACGACGTCGCCGCCCGCAACGGACAAGACCCCTGTGCCGCTGAGAGATGTGTTCGACGTCTCAACTCATTGGCACAGGAGCCTTGTTGGCCCCCTATCCTGCCGCACTCGACCTGCCTCATACGCTGGTCGAGTGGGCCACGATGCTCATCGTCACCCGCGAGGGTGACCGCCGCTGCAAGCTCCCGCCGCACCAGCGTGCGCTGGTCGGCCTGCTGTACCTGCGCCGGCACGACCCCCTCGCCCAGCTCGCGGCCGGCTTCGGCATCTCCGTCGGCACCGCCCACGCCTACACGGCAGCCGTCGTCGACCTGCTGGCCGGCCGCGCGCCCGGCCTGCTGCGTGCCCTGTGTTCATCCGAGCCGATGGCCGCCCCATCGACCCCCGCGACGACTGGGAGGAGTTCAAGGAACTGCTCATAGAGGCGGGCATCACAGACCGCCGCCTCTACGACGGAAGCCGCCACACCGCCGGCACGATCCTCAACGAACTCGGGGTCGACATGCCCACGATCATGGAAATCCTCCGGCACACCCAGATCAGCCAGACCCGCCGCTACGCCAAGGGTCGCTCGCACCTCTCGAAGGACGCGATGCGCCGCATGGGAGACACCTTCCTGCCCGCCCCCGAACCGGCCCCGGAACCCCCAACTGAGACTAGAACTGAGACTGGAGACCGCCGCGCGGCCCGCGCTCAGCGCCGACGCCGTATCCGGTAAAAGCAAAAGCCCCAGGTCACGGCGAGTGAGTCCTGAGGCTTCCACAGAGCCGCCTTCGGGATTCGAACCCGAGACCTACGCATTACGAGTGCGTTGCTCTGGCCATCTGAGCTAAGGCGGCGCGCTGTCCACACCATGGTGCGATCAGCAACGTCGGAAAGTCTACACAGTTTCTGGGGGTGCTCCGTACACCCCCCGGAAGCACCCCGGCCGCACCCACACCCACTCCTACGAACAGCGCCTCCCCACCCCCGGCGCCGTCCCGCGCAGCAAATACGCGTCGACCGCCGAGTCGATACACGCACTGCCCCGCCCATACGCGGTGTGCCCATCCCCCACGTACGTCAGCAGACGAGCCGACGAAAGCTGGCGGGCGAGGGACTGGGCCCAGCGGTACGGCGTAGCCGGGTCGCGGGTCGTGCCGACGACCACGATCGGGGCGGCGCCCTTCGCCTCGATGCGGTGGGGTTCACCCGTGGCCCTGACCGGCCAGTACGCGCAGTTCAGGGAGGACCAGGCGAGGCCCTCGCCGAAGACCGGGGACGCCTTCTCGAAGGCGGGGAGGGCCTGCTCGACCTGGTCGGGGGACGAGAACGCGGCCGGGAGGTCGAGGCAGTTCACGGCGGCGTTGGCGAACATCAGGTTCGAGTAGCGGCCGTCGGCGTCACGCTCGTAGTAACTGTCGGAGAGGACGAGCAGCCCGGCACCGTCCTTCTCCTTCATCGCCGACGTGAGCGCCTCGCGCAACTGCGGCCAGGCCGCCTCGTCGTACATCGCCGCGATCACGCCGGTGGTGGCGAGCGCCTCGCCGAGCTTGCGGCCGTCCGCGTCGCCGGTGGGGATCGGGTGCGCGTCGAGCTTACGGAAGAAGGCCTTCAGGTTCGTCCCGACCTTCGCGGGCGTCGTGCCCTTACTGCCGAGCGGGCAGTCCGTCTGCCGTGCGCAGTCCTTCGCGAAGGACTGGAACGCCGTCTCGAAGCCCGCCGTCTGGTCGAGGTTCATGCGGCGCGCGGGGAGGGACGGGTCCATCGCGCCGTCCAAGACCACTCGGCCGACCTTGTCCGGGAACAGTCCCGCGTACGTCGCCCCGAGGAACGTCCCGTACGACGCCCCGACGTACGTCAGTTTCCGGTCCCCCAGCGCCGCCCGCAGGATGTCCATGTCCCGCGCCGCCTCGATCGTCGAGACATGGCGCAGGACGTCGGCCGAATGCGCGCCGCAGCCTTCCGCGAACTTCTTGTACTCGCCTACGAGTTGGGTGGTCTCGCGCTTGTCGTCGGGGGTGGTGTCGGTCTGCGTGAACGTGTCCATGGCCCGCCCGCCGAGGCATTCGACGGGCTCGCTGCGGGCGACGCCGCGGGGGTCCATCGCGACCATGTCGTAGCGGGCGCGGACCTTCGCCGGGTAGCCGATGCCGGCGTACTGCTGGAGATAGCCGACCGCCGAACCGCCCGGCCCGCCCGGGTTCACCATCAGCGAACCGAGCGGCTTGCCCTTGCCGGTGGCCTTCTTGCGGGCGACCGCGAGCCGGATGTCCCCCGCGGTGGGCTTGGCGTAGTCAAGCGGCGCCTTCATCGTGGCGCACTGAAAACCGGGCACACCGCAGGTGTGCCAACCGAGCTTCTGCCCGTAGTACGACGCCAGGGTGGACGGCGTCGACTTCGGCAGCGCGGCCAGCGCCACGTCGGCGGCCGGGCTCGTCGCCGTCGTCGTACTCCCCGAGGAACACGCGGACACGAGCAGCGCGGCGACGGCGAGCAACGTGCCACCGGCCCGACGGGCGCGGTGGCTACGGCGGCTTCCGCGACTTCCGTGGTTTCCGAGGCTTCGACGGTCCTGGCTGGGCTGACTCGGCTGGCTGCGCTCGCTGGGCCGGCGGAGGGGGCGCCTGATGTGCATCGACCGAGCGTAACCCTGTGCGATCACGTGAATGCTCTGCGCGCACGATCCACCCCGGACGAGTTACACCGTCAACCTCACACCCAGAAGATCCGCCCCCTGCGCGACCACCTGCACAACCCACTGTGCAATCCGCTGGTCAGCCAACCCGTCAGCCAGCTACTCATCCCGCTCTGAGCGCCAACGTCATCGCCTCCACCGCGAGCAGCGGCGCCACATTCCGGTCGAGCGCCACTCTGCACGCCCCGATCGCCTCGATACGGCGCAGCGTGGACTCCGGGGAACCGGCGCGCGCGAGCCGCTCCAGCGCGTCCTCGGCATCCGCGTTGGCGATCGCCACCCGGGAACCGAACTGGAGGGCGAGCACATCCCGGTAGAACGCGGTGAGGTCGGTCAGCGCGAGGTCGAGACTGTCGCGCTGCGTACGCGTTCTCCGGCGCTTCTGCTTGTCCTCCAGGTCCTTCATGACCCCGGCGGTGCCCCGCGGCATCCTGCTGCCCTGGCCGCCGCCCATCGCGGCCTTCATCTCCTCGGTCTCCTTGTCGTCCATCTCCTCGGCCAACTGCTTCGCGTCCTCGGCCGCCGCGTCCACCAGTTCCTGGGCGGCCTTGAGGCACCCGCCGACGTCCTCGACACGCAACGGCAGCTTCAGCACGGCGGCCCGGCGCTCGCGTGCGGCCGGGTCCGTGGCGAGGCGGCGGGCCCGGTCGACATGGCCCTGTGTGGCACGCGCGGCTGCCGCCGCCACGGCGGGTTCCACGCCCTCGCGCCGTACGAGCAGGTCGGCGATGGCGTCGACCGAGGGCGTGCTCAGGTTCAGGTGGCGGCAGCGGGAGCGGATCGTGGGGAGGACGTCCTCGATCGAGGGGGCGCAGAGGAGCCAGACCGTGCGGGGGGCGGGTTCCTCTACGGCCTTGAGGACGGCGTTGGCCGACTTCTCGTTCAGCCGCTCGGCGTCCTCGACGAGGATGATCTGCCAACGGCCGGTCGCCGGCGAGGTGAAGGACTTGCGGACCGTGTCCCGCATGTCGTCGGCGAGGATCTGCGCGCCCACCGCGGCGACGGTGGTGACGTCGGCGTGGGTGCCGATCAGCGCCGTATGACAGCCGTCGCAGAAGCCGCAGCCGGGGCTGCCGCCGAGCGCGCGGTCGGGGCTCACGCACTGGAGTGCGGCGGCGAAGGCCCGCGCCGCCTGATTGCGCCGGGAGACCGCCGACGGGCCGCAGATCTTGCTGTCGCGGCGGGCCGGGCAGGTGTACGCCGCCGGCCTGTGGCACCTGCCGTCGGGTCATCTGGACGGTCCGCACGAGGACGTCGTCACCGC